>DASUNK010000001.1:0-2034 GCA_036277195.1 Longimicrobiaceae bacterium
GCGCCGACGGGCTGGCGCTGGCCATCGTCGAGGCCACCGCCGTGCCGGACACGGCCACGGGGCGCCGGGGGATCGAGGTCGAGGGGCGCGTCCCGCTGCGGGCGCGCGTCCGCGGCGTGGTCCCCGCCGCCGAGGCCGAGGTGCGGGTGGCCGGCCGCCCCGCGCGCGTCCGCGCCCTCACTGCGGACGAGCAGGCGCGCTACGCCCTGGCCGGGCCGGGCGTGCTCTTCGAGGGCGAGGCGCCGCTCGCCGCGGGGCAGGACACCGTGCGGGTACAGGCCCGCAGCGGGCGCGCGCTGGGGCAGGCGCTGGTGCGCCCGGTGGTGGGGGACCGGTGGGCGGTGGTGATCGGGATCTCGCGCTTCGCGGACCCGGCGGTGCCGGCGCTCCGCCACGCCGCCGCCGACGCGCGCGCCGTGCACGACTTCCTCCGCTCCGAGGCGGGGGGCGCGCTCCCCCCCGAGCGCATCCGGCTGCTGGTGGACGAGCAGGCCACCACCGCGGCCATCCGCGACGCCCTCTTCGTCTTCCTCCAGCAGGCGCGCGAGGGAGACCAGGTCACCGTCTACGTGGCCTCGCACGGCGCGCCCGACCCCGCGCGTCCCGCCAACCTCTACATCCTCTCGCACGACACCGACGCGAAGCGCGTGGCCTCCACCGCCTTCCCCATGTGGGACTTCCAGACGGCGCTGCGCCGGCAGATCGCGGCCGAGCGGGTGGTGGTGATCGCCGACGCCTGCCACTCCGCCGGGACGCTGGTGTCGGACCCCACGCCGATCAACGACGCGCTGGGCGCCCTCTTCAACCCCTCGATGCGGATGACGCTGACCGCCGCGCGCGGCGACGAGTTCTCGCGCGAGGACGAGCGGTGGGGGGGCGGGCACGGCGTCTTCACCTGGACGCTGCTGGAGGGGCTGCGCGGCGCCGCCGACGCGGACGGCGACCGGGTGGTGACGTTCACCGAGGTGGCGCGCTACGTGGAGGCCCGGGTGCCGGCCGAGACGAACGGGGAGCAGAACCCGCAGCGCGCCGGCCTGGGCGACGTGCCGATGGCGATCGTGCGGCGGTAGGGATCACGCGTGGAGCCAACATTGTCCTGACCGGAGCACACACCATGTCAGTGGCGCGACTGTCCTCGACCGTTGCCAGGCGGGCGCTTCCCCGTTTCGCTGCGAAGTCGGCAGCCGGCGGGACCGGACCGACCGCACAACAGCTCCTGGCGAACATCGGGGCATATGTCCCGACCGACGTGACGACCGCGTACGTGGCCGCGGCGGGCGGGATCGCCACCATCGACGGCGGGTTGCCCCGGCGGACACTCCTGATCATCGCCGTGTCGGTGGCCGTGCTCTCCGCCTTCGCGACCTGGGTCATCGGCCATCGCAAGGCGCGAGAAGCGGCGCAAGCCGGGGGCATCAACCCGCCCAGCGCGTTCACGACCCTGCAGGCGGGGTGGTTCGAGATCGGAGCCGCCGCGGTCGCATTCTTCGCATGGGCGACGGCGATGCCCGAAAGCTGGCTGTCATGGGGACGTAACGTCGTATGGGGTCCGGCGCTGATGGTGTTCGCTTTGTCGGTCCTGATCGGGGGGGTCGCGACGCTGTTGAACCGCAACGACTGAAGCTCGGGGGTCGTTCATTCGAGACCGACGTCGAACCTGGACTGTACGTGCGCTTTCTGGCTGCCGAGATCCTGGACGTAACCGGCCTCCTGTCGTCCGCGTTCTCCTCCGTAGCCATCGATACCGACCAGGTGCCCCAGTATCTGACCGTTCCACATCGTGACGGGCGCGCCCGAGTCGGCTTTCTTCGCAAACCACCCTCCCTTGCCGATCACCATCCAGCAGTTCGTCCATGGCTTGAACGTGTTGATCGGGCATGCCACGAACCCGCGCCGGGCACCGCTGTTGCCTCCCCGCATGGTGCACTCGCGTATCCCCTCGACTTCGCCCGGTGGCACCACTCCCGCGACACCGAGTCTCGGAGCGGAGCCCAGGCTCCCCCTGCATTCGACGACCGCGATGTCGAAGCCATC
>DASUNK010000002.1:0-2503 GCA_036277195.1 Longimicrobiaceae bacterium
CCTCGTCGCTCCCCGCCGGGAAGGTGCGCACGTCCACCGGCGTGTTGACGCCGTTGATCACCAGGAAGTTCGTGGCCGTGGACGAAAAGTACGACTGGCCCAGGGAGGGCGCCCGGAAGCCGGTGCCCACCGCGCCGCGCAGCGCGAAGCCGGGGACGGGCTCGAAGCGCGCCGCCAGCTTGCCGTCGCTGGTGCTGCCGAAGTCGCTGTAGTCCTCGTACCGCCCGGCCACGTTCAGCAGCAGCCCCTGCACGGGGGTGATCTCCACGTCCACGTAGCCGGCCCAGTTGTGGCGCGACACGTCCTTTGCGTCCGACGGGCGGAACCCGGGGAACACCTGCGCGCCCACGGCCGCCAGCTGCCCCGCCTGCGGCCCGTCGAGGACGAGGACGCCGCCGTCCGTGTACGACGCCAGCTCGCCCTCCTCGATGCCGTAGCCGTCGCGCCGGTACTCCGCGCCGAAGGCCACGTTCACCGCCTCGGGGAGCCCCAGCTCCAGGGCGCGCGAGACGTCGAGGTTCACCGTGGTCTGGTCGAAGCGAAGCGTGCCGGCGAAGAAGTCGGTGGGGCTGTTCGCCCCCATCGACACGTTGTTGCTGTTGAGGACGTTGAAGTCGAAGGTGTTGCGCCCGTACACCCCGCTCAGGTCCCAGCGGAAGCCGGCCAGGTTGCCGCGCGCGCCCAGCACCCCCGAGCCGTCGACGATGTCGGTGGAGATCAGGGGGAGGAAGCCGTCCGGGTGGATGGCGCGCACGGTGCGCGCGTCGTTGGCCCGGCGGAAGAAGCCGGCCGCCTCGCCGTCGCGGCGCGAGATCCCGCCGAAGCCGTACACCTCCACCGCCGCGCCCACGGGGAGCGCCGCGTTCACGAAGGCGCCGACGTCGCGCGAGTCCGAGTCGCCCTGCCGGTGGTTGACCAGGGCGCGCTCGTTGTTGCGCGGGTCGCCGGCGAAGTACTGCTGGCGCGTGTCGGGGAGCGAGCGGTTGGTGTTCTCGCGGTCGCGGAACTCGGCGCTCACGTTCACGAAGCCGTTCTCGCCCAGGTCGCGCCCCACCGTGGCGGCGGCCTGCAGCACGCGCCCGTCGCCCTCGGTGGTCTGCCCCGCCGTGGCCAGCGCCTCGGCGATGCCGCCGGACTTGAGCACGAGGTTCACCACCCCGGCGATGGCGTCGGAGCCGTACTGGGCGGCCGCGCCGTCGCGCAGGATCTCGATGCGCTCGATGGCGCTGGCGGGGATGGCGTTGAGGTCCACGGCGGTGGAGCCGCGCCCCACGGTGCCGTTGACGTTCACCAGCGCGCTCTGGTGGCGGCGCTTGCCGTTCACCAGCACCAGCACCTGGTCCGGCGCCAGCCCGCGCAGGGTGGCGGGGCGCACGTGGTCGGTGCCGTCCGCCACGGTGGCGCGGGGGAAGTTGACGGAGGGCGCCAGCCGCTGGATGATCTGCGCCGTCTCGGTGAGGCCGGTGGCCTGGATGTCGGCCGCGGTCAGCACGTCCACCGGCACCGGGGCGTCGGTGGCGGTGCGGTCGGGGCGGCGGGTGCCCACGGCCACCAGCCCGGCGAGCGCCTGGGCGGCCTCGGCCAGCCGCACGTCGAGCGTCACCGTGCCGCCGGAGGCCACGTTCACCGGCTCGCGCGCGGTGGCGAAGCCCAGGCGCGCCACCACCACCTCGTGCCGTCCGGAGGGCACGGCCAGGCGGTAGGTGCCGTCGGCGCCGGTGGCGGTGCTGGGACGGCCGGTGGCCAGCCGCACCGTGGCGCCGGCGATCGGCTCGCCGGTGGAGGCCTCGGTCACCCGGCCAGTGACGGTGCCGGTCTGGGCGAATGCCGCCGCGGGCGCGACGGAGGCGGCGAGCAGGAGCGTGGCCGCGCCGAGGATGCGCCGGGCGCGGGTGGACGGCGTGGGCGCCGCCCGTGGCGTGGAAGGGTGCATGGAGCGGTGGGGGGAGGGAGGTGTCCGTCCGCGTGCGCAGGCCGCGCGGGATGGCGCGGCGCGGGCGGGTACGGCAGGCCAGGGGTGTGAGTCCGGGGCTCTTTAAGGGATAGGAACGACCGCGGCGGGACGCAAGGATCAGGTGTTGAAGCCGTCGCAGCCGGTCCCCTCCTCGTCGTACTCGGGGTCCGCGGCGCCCCGGGCCATCACCACGCCCGCCGTGTCGTAGCCGAGCGGCACCGGCCCGCGCGGCGGGGGCCCCGTGCCCGTCCGCTGCACCAGGAAGATCTCCTCCGCGTCCTGGCCGGCGCCGGGGGCGACCTCCAGCTCCGAGAACTCCGGGACCATGAACGCGGGCGCGACCCCGTCGAAGCGGAAGCGCGCGGGCTGCAGGGTGAAGGGCGTGGTACCGTTGTTCCGCACGCTAGTGATGCGGTACGCGAAGTACTGCCCCTCGCGTCCCAGGAACCGCGCGCAGGTGCCGGTGTGCTCGTACCGCACGACCACGGTGGAATCCGTCGCGACCGGGGTATCTGGCGAAACCGCGACGGGCGCCTCCGCAGCCGCCGG
>DASUNK010000003.1:0-4179 GCA_036277195.1 Longimicrobiaceae bacterium
ATCGGGCAGGGTGCCGCCGCCGCACCGGAAGGGGTGCGCTACCGCACAGGAAGCGTGCTAATCGACATCCTGGGGTGGGTGAGCGGTGCTCATGGAACCACTGTTGCTAAACAACCCTCGGCTTCGCCTCCGCGACGTGCGCGGACGCGGCTGAAAGGCTGGAGAGGTCGCCACGAACACGGAGACACCCGCATGTCGGCAGGGCTGCAGACGGCGCCGCAGGTGGAGGGCGTCCACGTGCTGGGCGAGGGAAACGGGATGAAGGCGCGGGTGCTTACGCCCGAGGCGCTGGAGTTCGTCACGGGGCTGCACCGCCGCTTCGATCCCACCCGGCAGGAGCTGCTGGCCGCGCGGCAGGAGCGCCAGCTGTGGCTGGACGCGGACGGCGAGCCCACGTTCCCGGCAGAGACGGCGCACGTCCGCGCGGGCGACTGGAGCGTGGCGCCCTGCCCGCCCGACCTGCAGGACCGGCGCGTGGAGATCACCGGGCCCACCGACGCCAAGATGGTGATCAACGCCCTCAACTCGGGGGCAAGCTGCTTCATGGCGGACTTCGAGGACGCGCTCTCGCCCACCTGGCGCAACGTGCTGGAGGGGCAGGCCAACCTGATGGACGCCGTCCGCCGCACCCTCCGCTTCCGCGCCGGCGAGAAGGAGTACGCGCTGGCCGAGAAGCTGTCCGTGCTGCTGGTGCGCCCCCGCGGCTGGCACCTCCCCGAGCGGCACGTGCTGGTCGACGGCGCGTGCGTCTCCGCCTCGCTCTTCGACTTCGGCCTCTACTTCTTCCACAACGCCCGCGAGCTGCTGGCGCGCGGCACCGGGCCGTACTTCTACCTCCCCAAGCTGGAGAGCCACCACGAGGCCCGGCTCTGGAACGACGTCTTCGTCTTCGCCCAGGAGGAGCTCGGCATCCCGCGCGGGACCATCCGCGCCACGGTGCTCATCGAGACCATCCTGGCCGCGTTCGAGATGGACGAGATCCTGTTCGAGCTCCGCGAGCACGCCGCCGGGCTCAATGCCGGCCGGTGGGACTACATCTTCAGCATCATCAAGAAGTTCAGCTCGCGGGGCGACTTCGTGCTCCCCGACCGGGCGCAGGTCACCATGACCGTCCCCTTCATGCGGGGCTACGCCGAGCTGCTGGTGAAGACCTGCCACCGCCGCGGCGCGCACGCCATGGGCGGGATGGCCGCCTTCATCCCCAGCCGGCGCGACGCCGAGGTCAACCAGCGCGCCCTGGCGAAGGTGCGCGAGGACAAGTCGCGCGAGGCGGGGCAGGGCTTCGACGGCACCTGGGTGGCCCACCCGGACCTGGTGGCCGTGGCCCGCGGCGAGTTCGACCGCGTGCTGGGCGAGCGCCCCCACCAGAAGGAGAAGCAGCGCCCCGACGTCTCCGCGAGCGCCGACGACCTGCTGCGCACCGGGATCGTGGGGGGGAAGATCACCGAGGGCGGGGTGCGGGCCAACGTCAGCGTGGCGCTGCAGTACCTGGAGAGCTGGCTGCGCGGCAACGGCGCCGTCGCCATCAACAACCTGATGGAGGACGCCGCCACCGCCGAGATCTCGCGCGCCCAGCTCTGGCAGTGGATCCGCCACCGCGCCCCGCTGGACGACGGTCGGCCGGTGACGCCGGACCTCTACTGCGCCCTGCGCGACGACGAGCTGGCCACGCTGCGGGCCGAGCGCCCCGGCGGCAGCCCCGAGCTGGAGAAGGCCTGCACCCTGCTGAACGACCTGGTGCTGGCGGACGAGTTCGTGACGTTCCTGACCCTCCCCGCGTACGAGCTCCTCGGCTGAGGGGGAGCCCACCCGACCACGGAGAGAGCGAGAGATGCCCCGAGAGAGCTTCGCAGGCCAGGTGCGCGAGCTGGACATCCGCTGGCTGACCGACCCCCGCTGGCAGGGGGTGCGGCGGACGTACACCGCCGAGGAGGTGGTGAAGCTGCGCGGCAGCGTGGGCGTGGAGCACACCCTGGCCCGCCGCGGCGCCGAGCGGCTCTGGCGCCAGCTGCACCAGGAGGGGCCGCTGCGCACCTTCGGGGCGCTCACCGGCGCGCAGGCGGTGCAGATGGTGCGGGGCGGGCTGGAGGCCATCTACCTGAGCGGGTGGCAGGTGGCCGGCGACATGAACCTCTCCGGGCAGACCTATCCCGACCAGAGCCTTTACCCCAGCAACAGCGTCCCCGCGGTGGTGCGGCGGCTCAACAACGCCCTGCTGCGGGCGGACCAGATCGAGTGGTGCGAGGGGAAGACGGACGGCGAGGCGCGCGACTGGCTGGTGCCGATCGTGGCCGACGCCGAGGCCGGCTTCGGGGGGCCGCTGCACGCCTTCGAGCTGACCAAGGCCATGATCGAGGCCGGGGCGGCGGGGGTGCACTTCGAGGACCAGCTGGCCGCCGAGAAGAAGTGCGGGCACCTGGGCGGGAAGGTGCTGGTGCCCACCAGCCACTTCGAGCGGGTGCTGGCCGCCGCGCGGCTGGCGGCCGACGTGCTGGACGTGCCCACCCTGCTCATCGCCCGCACCGACGCGGACAGCGCCACCCTGCTCACCAGCGACGTGGACCCGCGCGACCGCGAGTTCCTCACCGGCGAGCGCACGGCCGAGGGGTACTTCCGGGTGAAGGGGGGACTGGAGTCGGCGATCGCGCGCGGGCGGGCGTACGCACCGCTGGCGGACCTGGTGTGGTGCGAGACGAGCGCGCCGGACCTGGACGAGGCGAAGCGCTTCGCCGAGGGGATCCACGCCGAGCACCCGGGGAAGCTGCTGGCGTACAACTGCTCGCCGAGCTTCAACTGGAAGCGCAAGCTCGACGCGGCGACCATCGCCCGCTTCCAGCGCGAGCTGGACGCCATGGGCTACAAGTTCCAGTTCATCACCCTGGCGGGGTGGCACCTGCTGAACCTGCACACCTTCGAGCTGGCGCTGGACTACGCGGAGGAGGGGATGCCGGCGTACGTGCGGCTGCAGGAGCGCGAGTTCGAGCTGGAGCCCAACGGCTACACGGCCACCAAGCACCAGCGCGAGGTGGGCGCCGGCTACTTCGACCAGGTGCTGATGGCGGTGACGCACGGCGAGGCCTCCACGGGGGCGCTGGAAGGCTCCACCGAGCAGGCCCAGTTCATCTGAAAAGAAATCCCCTCTCCCGGCACGCTGCCGGGAGAGGGGCTCTTTCGCACTTCGCACTTCGCACTTCGCACTTCGCACTTTCTTACGATCCCACCGCCGCCTCCAGCAGCGCGTTCCCGTCGGCCTCGCCGCTGATCAGCGCGTCCACCTGCTCGGGGACCGAGGCCTCCACGATCTGCTCCACCAGCGCGCGGTCCTCCGGCGAGAGCGCGGGCGACTCGGTGCGCGTCAGCTCCAGGGCCAGGATGCCGGCGGCGATGCTCGCGGCCGCGGCCAGCGGCACCACCGCGCGCACCCGTCCCGCCACTCCGCCCAGCCACGGCCGCCGGCGGCGCCGCGCCAGCGGCAGCTCGGCCTGCGCCGCCACCGAGGCGCGCAGTCCCTCCCAGTCCACGTCCGCGGGGGGCTCGCCCTCCAGGCCGCGGAGGAGGCGGGCCAGCTCCGCGTCGCGCTCCGGCTCGCGGGTGGTGAAGTGCATGGGCATTCAGGTCCTCCTTTCGAACTCGCCGAGGGCGCGCCGCAGCGTCTTGCGCGCCTCGTGCAGGTGCCAGCGTACGGTGCCTTCGGAGATCTCGAGGATCCCGGCGATCTCGGGGCTGGCGAAGCCCTCCAGCTCGAAGAGCTGCACGATCACGCGCTGCCGCTCGGGGAGCGCGCGCATGGCCACGCCCAGCCGCTCGCGCAGCTCGGACTGCTCCGCCTGCCGGTCCGGCGCGGGGGTGGCCGAGGCCGCGCTCTCCGGCACCTCGTCCACCCGGCGGAGCGAGCGGGCCTTGCGGGCGTTGAGCCCCCGGTTCACCAGCACCCGGAAGAACCAGGGCGCGAAGCTCCGGCCGCGCTCGAAGGTGTCGATCCGCTGCAGGACGGCCAGGAAGGCGTCCTGCACCAGGTCCTCCGCGTCCTCGCGCTGCCCCATCAGCCGGTACGCCACCGAGAAGGCCCGCCGCAGGTAGCGGGTCACCAGGGTGTCGAACGCCGCCGCGTCGCCGCGGCGCACGCGCTCCACCAGCTCCGCCTCGTCGTCGGCGGCGGGCTCGGTGGTGCGGAGCGCC
>DASUNK010000004.1:0-11451 GCA_036277195.1 Longimicrobiaceae bacterium
CGCCGTTGGCGGTGACGCGCGCCAGCGCGGGGCCGCGGAAGTCCACCACCAGGTCGCCGGCGTCGGGGGTGCGGTCGAAGGCGATGCGCACCGAGCCGGGGGCGCTGTCGGCGGCGGTGAGGTCCAGCGCCAGCTCGTAGCGCACGGCGGAAAGGCTGGCCGCGCGCTCGCGGGCCAGCTCCAGCGAGACACCGGGCCGCAGCAGCCGGCGAGGGTCGACCGAGTCCTTCTGCGCCTGGGTGGGCTCGGGCATCTCCAGCTCGGGTGGCGTGGCGCAGGCGCCCAGCAGGAGCGCGGTGAGCAGGACGGGGTTCAGCGACGACTGCATGGCCTTGACCGATCGGGGCGAGGTCGTTACTCTACACGCGGAGGCTTTGCGGTCGCTTCGGCGCCGCATTGCCTTTCTTTTTTTTACCCAGCACGCTCCCTGCCACCGATCTCCTCCCGCGCTCTCAGGTCCTCGATGAGCGCGAAGCTCCACACCGTGAGGTCCGGGCGGCCGTTCTTCTCGCGCACCGCGCGGTAGCGCAGCCGAGCGATCCGGTCCGCGAACGGCTTCAGCTCCGGGCGGGCGGGCTCCGTCATGCGAGACGTCCGGAATCCCCAGGATGGCCTGGATCAGCTCCCAGAGGTCGCGCTCCGCGACCGCGATCCCGGCGAGCACCTCGTAGGGAGACTCGCGGCGGTCCTGCCCGCTCTCGTCCACGAAGAGGAAGTAGGCCATCGTCCGTCGGTCGAGGGAGCGGCGATCCGCCTGGCATCATCATGATACGATCCCCCGGCAAACTGGACAAGGAGCACAGGCCGAAAGGCTTCAATCCCCCGTCGCCACGGCCGGCTCCGCGGCCTCGGCACGCGCGAAGCGGCGCCGCCAGAGCAGGAAGGCCGGAATCCCCGTGAGCACCAGCAGGTAGCCGATCCCCGAGGTCTGCGGCGTCAGGTACGCCAGGTCCACCACCAGCAGCGCCGCCAGGACGATGTAGACCAGCGGCGTCACCGGGTATCCCCAGGTGCGGTAGGGCCGCTCCAGCTCCGGCCGGCGGCGGCGCATCACGATCACCGCCCCCACCATCAGCGCGTAGAACACCAGGTCCACCGAGACGATGTACTCCAGCAGCTGCGTGTAGACGTTGCCGAAGACCGGCTCGCCCGTCTGCGGGCTGGTGGTGACGGTGCGCGGCAGCGTCAGCAGCGAAGCCCACACCCCCTGCGCCGCCAGCGCCACCGCGGGCACGTGCCGCGGATTCAGCTTCGCCAGCGGGCGGAAGAAGAGGCCGTCGCGGGCCATGGCGTAGTAGACGCGCGCGCCGGCCAGGATCAGCCCGTTGTTGCAGCCGAAGGTGGAGATGAGGATGGCGATGGCCATCACCACCGCCCCCGGGGCGCCGAAGAGGCTCTGCATCATGGCGGCGGCCACGCGCCGCTGCGGGGCGTCGCGGATGCCGTCGAGCGGCAGGGTGGCGACGTACGCCAGGTTGGCCAGCAGGTAGAGCACCACCACCACGGCGCACCCCACCAGCAGGGCGCGGGGGAGGTTGCGGCCGGGGTCGCGCACCTCGCCGCCGGCGAAGGTGACGTTGTTCCAGGCGGACTGCGCGAAGAGCGGCCCCACCATGGCGCGCCCCAGCAGCATCAGCAGGGCCAGCGCGCCCGCCGCGCCCAGCCCCGGCTGCGCGGCCTGCGGGCTCCAGCCGTTGGCCGACGGGCTCCACCACGACGAGGAGAGGGCCGCGCTCCCCGCCTTCCATCCCAGCGTGAGCCCCAGGACGATGAGGGCGAAGAGCGCGGCCGTCTTCACCACCGTCAGCGTGTTCTGGATGAGCCTGCCCATCCGCAGCCCGCGGGTGTTGCTGAGGGTGAGCACCGCGATCACCCCGATGGCCACCAGCTGCTGGGTGGAGAGGCTGACCGCGTAGCCGCCGAAGACCCTGGGCTCGACGAGGTAGTTCGTCCCCGAGACGCCGGGCACCAGCACGCCGAGGAAGCTGGCGAACGCCACGGCCACGGCGGCGATGGTCCCCGTCTGGATCACCAGGAAGAGTCCCCAGCCGAAGAGGAAGGCGGTGAGCGGCCCGTACGCCTCGCGCAGGAAGACGTACTGCCCGCCGGCGCGGGGCCAGAGCGCGGCCAGCTCGGCGCACGCCAGCGAGCCGGTGAGGGTGAGCACGCCGGCCAGCGCCCACGCCGCCAGCAGCCACCCCGGCGCGCCCACCAGCCGGGTGGACTCGGCGGAGACGATGAAGATGCCGGACCCGATCATGGAGCCGATCACCAGCATGGTGGCGTCCGTCAGGCCCAGCCCGCGCTCCAGGCGCGCGGGGGTCGGATCAGGCATCGGGAGTCTCCGGGGAAGGGGTGCGAGGGTGGGAACAGGGTAGCGCCGGGAGCCGGCCCCGCGCTACCCCGCGCCGGCGCGCTCGGGCGGGAGGGCGATGCCCAGCCGGCGCAGCATCTTCTGCAGGCTCTGACGATGGAGCCCCAGCGCGGCGGCGGTGCGGGAGACGTTGCCGCCGTGCCGCTCCAGCGCCGCCGCCAGGAAGGAGCGCTCGAACCCCTCCAGCGCGCGGGCCCGCGCCTCGGCGTAGGGAAGCTCGGCCAGCGCCGCGTCCGCCGGGCGCAGCGGCGCCTGCGAGGCGGCGACGGAGGGCGGCAGGTCCGCCGCCTCGATGGTATCGCCCTCGGCCAGGACGACGGCGCGCTCGATGGCGTTGCGCAGCTCGCGCACGTTCCCCGGCCACTCGTACGCCAGCAGGGCGCGGCGCGCGCCCTCGGCCAGGGCACGCGCGGGGCTGCCGTGGCGCGCGGCCAGCTCCGCCAGGAAGGAGGCGGACAGGGCGGGGACGTCCTCGCGGCGCTCGCGCAGCGGCGGGAGCGCCAGCGTCACCACCTGCAGCCGGAAGAGCAGGTCCGCCCGGAACCGCCCCGCGGCGGCGAGCGACTCCAGCGGCTGGTGCGTGGCGGCCACCACCCGCACGTCCACCGGCACGGGGCGGGTGGAGCCCACGCGCAGCACCTCGCGCTGCTCCAGCGCGCGCAGCAGCTTGGCCTGCGCGGGGAGCGCCAGGTCGCCGATCTCGTCGAGGAAGAGCGTCCCGCCGTGCGCGGCCTCGAACAGCCCCTCGCGGTCGCGGTCGGCGCCAGTGAAGGCGCCGCGCAGGTGGCCGAAGAGCTCGCTCTCGGCCAGCTCCGCCGGGAGCGCGGAGCAGTTGAGGGCGACGAAGGCTTGCTTCGCGCGGCGGCTCTCGGCGTGGAGGGCGCGGGCCACCAGCTCCTTCCCGGTGCCGCTCTCGCCGGTCACCAGCACGGTGACGTCGGCCGGGCCGGCGCGGCGAATCAGCCGGAAGAGCTCGCGCATGGCCGGCGAGCCGCCCACCAGCCCGCGGAACTCGGCGGCCAGCTCCTCGCGGAGGCGCCGGTTCTCGGCGCGCAGCGCCAGCACCTCGCGGGCGCGGCGGGCCAGGGCCCGCACCTCCTCGTTGTCGAAGGGCTTGGGGAGGTAGTCGTAGGCGCCCAGCTTGAGCGCGCGCACCGCCGTGCGCTCGTCGCCGTAGGCGGTGGCGAGCACGAAGAGGGTGTCGGGGTGGCGGGCCCGCACCTCCTCCAGCAGCTGCAGCCCGTCCATGGCGGGCATGGAGAGGTCGCTGACCACCAGGTCCGCCGGGTCGCCGTCGAGCGCGGCGAGGGCGGCCGGGGCGTGCTCGGCCTGGCGCACCTGGAAGCCCTCCGCCTCCAGCAGCTCGGCCAGGGAGAAGCGGATGGAGGGCTCGTCGTCGACCACCAGGATCTTCATGCCGCTTCTCCCGCCCCCACCCGCAGGGTGAACTCGGCGCCGCCGCCGGGGGCGTCTCCCACGCGCGCCTCCCAGCCGTGCTCGCGCGCCAGGCGGCGCACCACCGAGAGCCCCAGCCCCGTGCCGCCGCCGCGCGAATGGAAGGGCTCCCAGATGCGCTCGCGCTCGCCCGCGGCCACGCCGGGGCCGCGGTCGCGCACGGCGATCTCCACCCCCGCGCCCTCGGCCCGCGCCGCCAGCTCGACCACCGAGCCACGCGGTGCGTGCGCCACCGCGTTCAGCAGCAGGTTGAGCAGCGCCTGGGCGAGCGCGTCGCGCGGGACCGCCGGGGCCAGCCCGCCGTCCTCGGCGCGCACCCGTACCCCGGCCTTCTCGGCGCGGGCGTTGACCAGCAGCGCCAGGTCGGCGAAGAGCGGCCCCAGCTCCGTACGGGGCGCGGCCTCCGCGGCGGGCCCGGCGCGGCGGGCGATCCCCAGCAGGTTCCCCACCAGCCGCTCCACCCGCGCCAGCTCGTCCAGGATCACCCGGGCGTACTGGCGGCGCTTGGGCTCCTCCACCTCCTCCTCGGCCAGCCGCTGCGCCAGCGAGCGCGCGCCGGTGAGCGGGTTGCGGATCTCGTGCGCCAGGGTGGCCGCCACCTCGCCCAGCACCGCCAGCCGCTCCTGCTCCGCCCACCCGGCCGCGATCTCGCCGCTGCGGGCGGCGCGCACCTCGATGTCGTGCCACTGCAGCCGGGCCACGCCCACGAAGGTGAGGAGCTGGATCTCGACCATCAGCACCGGCATCACGTACACGAACATGGCCGTGCCCACCAGGACGCCGCCCAGCATGGCGAGGGGGAAGTTCACCAGCATCAGCGCCATCACCCACCGCCCCAGCCGGCGCCGCGCGGGCGAGCCGTGCGGGTCGGCCAGGTGCTGGCTGCGCCAGAGGAGCCACGAGGCCAGCACCCAGGAGCCGAGCTGCCAGACGCCCAGGGGCAGGTCGCCGAAGGGGCGGCCGAGCGACCGCTGGTCCACGGGGAGGAGCGCGAGCCCCAGAGCGATCGGCGCCAGCGGCAGCAGGCGGCGTGCCCCGCTGCGCCGGGGGATGGCGAGCACGAAGGCCAGGAAGAGCGCCGGGAGCAGGTGCGCGGCGCCGCTGATCAGCCACTCCCAGCGCTCCCACTCGCCGGTGACGGCGGCGACGCCCTGGGGCGCCAGCCACCCCATGATGGCGAGCTGGAAGAGGGCCCACCAGCGGACCGGGGTGCTGCGCGGGTTGAAGAGCACCATGAGCGCGGTGCCGAGGAACACCACGCCCAGGGCGAAGAAGGAGACGGCCGCGGCCGCGATGTCCGGCATCTCTCCGCTCCCCTCAGTTGACCTGCAGGTCGGCGCCCACCACGATCACCCGGCGCGCGAAGAACGAGTCGATGGGCCGCCGCTCCCGCCAGGCGGCGTCGTACGTCCACCCGGCCACGTTGCGCCGGCCGGTGAGGTTCAGCGCCTCCACGAAGAGCACGGCGAAGCGCTCGCCCAGCGGCAGCAGCCGCGTGAGACGCAGGTCGAGCCGGGCGTAGGCCGGCATCCGCTCCCCGTGCAGCGCGGCGTAGACGGGGTCCCAGCCGCCGTCGGGGCGCGGGGCGGCGTCCGTCACCGGCGTGTACGGGCGCCCGGTGGCCAGCCGCGCCGTGGTGCCCAGCTCGGTGAGGTCGCCCAGCGCCAGCTTGGCCACGCCCACCAGCCCGTGCGTGACGTCCGCCGCGGCGGGCACGGCGCGTCCGTCCGCGGTGCGGATGCGGGAGCGGAGGAAGGAGTACGACACCCACCCGTTCAGGCGCGAGCCCCGGCGCCAGCGCGCCAGCGCGTCCACGCCCAGCGCGGTGCCGTCCACCGCCTGCGGCCCCTCGCCGTCCTCCACGTAGCGGCCGTAGCCCTTCCAGTACGCCTCCACGCGGACGCCGTTGGGCCCGCCGCGCTCGACGCCGGCCAGGAGGTGGGCGGCGCGGGTGGGGAGGCCGCCCGGCGCGGCGGCGTCCGGCAGGCGGTAGCGCACCCGCCAGCGCCCCTGGTGGAAGAGCCCGCCGCCCAGGCGCAGCGTCCAGTCGCCCACACGGTAGGCGGCGGAGGCGCGCGGGTCCAGGGTCCAGGCCTCTTCGCCGGGGAGGCGGTCGGCGCGGAGGCCGGCGGAGACGGTCAGGCGCGGGGCCGGGCTCCACTCGCCCTCGGCGAAGCCGCCGAGCTGCCCCGCGCGGGTATGGACCGCTGCCAGCTCCGTCACCGGGGCGCCCGGCTCCAGCACCCCCGTGGCGGGGACGGCGCCGTCCTCGGCCGCGGCGTAGCGGGCGGCCTCCACCCCCGCGCGCAGCACGCCGCCGGCCAGCGGGTGGGCGCCCTCCACGGCGGCGCGCAGCAGGAGGTCGGTGCGCTCGCGGTCCAGCACGCCGAAGGCGAGCGCGGTGCGCCGCTCCGCCCCGGAGAGCGAGGCGTGCACCCAGGCGCCGTCGTCCTGCCGCTGCGCGCGGGCGCTGAGCGCCAGCAGCGCGTGGCGGCCGGAGGAGCGGAAGGGCCCCTCCCAGCCGTACGCCTCCACGCGGCGGGCGGCGGCGTCGCCCTCGGCCAGGGCCACGGCGCGCAGCTCGAGCCCCTCGCGCGGCTGGGCGGAGACGCCCACGGTGGCCTCCAGCGACTGGGGCATGCGGGTGAACTCGTCGGCCGTGCCCTGCATCTGCAGCAGCAGGCGGGCGTCGGTGGCGCGGAGGGTGGCCCACCCCCCGGCGCGGCGCCCCAGCGGCAGGCGCAGCGCCGCGTTGCCGCCCGAAAGGGTGGCGCCGATGCCGCCGCCCGCCTTCGCGGGGCGGCCCTCGAGGGTGGCGTCGAGCACGCCGGAGAGGGCGTTGCCGTAGCGGGCGGAGAAGCCGCCGCCGTGGAAGCGCACCTCGCGGACGACGGAGGGGTTCAGCACCCCGAAGAGCCCGCCGTGCAGCGTCTCGAAGCTCCCGGCGGAGAGGAGCCGGGCGCCGTCGGCGAGGACGGCGGTCTCGGCGGGGTCGCCGCCGCGGACGAAGAGGTCGCTCCCGTCGCCGGCCTGGGTGAGCCCGGCCTGGGCCTTGAGCCCGTGGAAGACGTCGCCGGCGCCGCCGGGGACGGTGACGATCTCCATCCGGCCGAGCCGCGTCTCGGCACGCGTGGCCTCGGCGGCGCGCGGGCGGCGGGCGGAGGCCCGCAGCGGGGCCAGGGCCACGGGGACGGGCGGGGTGCCGGGGCGGGACGGAGCCGCGGCACCCCCGCTCATTTTCCCGGCTGCACCCCCGCCAGCTTCTCCGCGAAGCGCGTGTCCTGCGGGAAGAGCGCGGCGCCCTGCTTCCACGTCTCCTCGGCCTTCGCGGCGTCGCCGGTGCGCCGGTAGAGGTCGCCCAGATAGAGGTAGGGAAGCGCGTACGACGGCCGCTCCGCGCTCCCACCCTGCTGCGCGACGAGCGCCTGCAGCTCGCGGAGGGCGTCGGGAGTGCGGCCCATGAACTCGGGGGTGTGGAAGTGGTTCATCGCCAGCGAGAAGCGCGCGTCCCAGCTCCGCGGGTCGATCTCCAGGGCGCGCTCGTAGAGGGCGTTGGACTCCTCCAGCAGCGCCCCCTTGGCCATCATGGGCACGAAGGCGATGCGGCAGCGCGTCTTCACCTGCCCCAGGCCCACGAGCGGGCGCGGGTCGTCCGGGAGCTGCCGCTGGAGGCGACCGTAGAGCGCCTCGGCGCGGTCGGCGGCGGCGTCCGCCTGGGCGCGCTGGTCGGCGTCCGCGGCCTGGATGCACGCCTCCCGCGCCGAATCGGCGGCGGCCAGCTCGGGCGGGGTGGCCTGCTGCGCGCGGGCGGCGGGCGCGGCGAACAGCGAAAGCGCCGCCAGCGCGGCGACGACGAGACGGGTGTGGGGGATCGGGACCGGCATGGTCGGGCTCCTTCAGTCAGGGTGTGCGTCCATTCGTGGACGGCCTGCTGTAAGGCAACCCGCGGTCCGCATGCGACGGGAAGGCTATGTCGTTGCCAGGGGTGGATTTAGGGATTTCGAGACTGGCGGAGAGGTGCAGCCGGCGCGTCCAGGTGCAGCCGCGCGGCTGCAGCCCCGATCTTTCTTCTTGCACGCGGGCGGAGAGGCGAGCAAGCTTGGGAGCGGGATTCATGAACGAACAGCCTGACTCATGTCGGAACACACATTCGCGGGATTATCCACGGCCAAGCGTGCGCTCCTGGAGGCGGTGCTCGAGGGGCGGCACCGCCCGTCCACGCTGGTGCGCCGCGCCCATGCGCGCGAGATCCCGCTCTCGTTCGCGCAGGAGCGGCTTTACTTCCTGCACCGGATGCAGCGGAGCGCCGCGTACAACGTCCACACGCGGCTGCGGCTCCCGGGCGGGATCGACGCGGCGGCGCTGGAGCGGGCGCTCGGCGAGGTGGTGCGCCGCCACGAGGTACTGCGGACCACCTTCCACGAGTCGGACGGCGTTCCCGTGCAGGTGGTCGCGCCGTTCACCGGCCTCGTGCTGCCGGTGGAGGACCTGTCCGGACTGGGCACGGCGGAGCGCGAGGTGGAGGTGAAGCGGTGGGCCGCCGAGGAGGCCGCGCACCTGTTCGACCTCGCCACGGGGCCGCTCTTCCGCGGCAGGCTGCTGCGGCTGGGCGCCAAGGAGCACGAGCTCCTGCTCGGCATGCACCACATCGTCACCGACGGGTGGAGCCTGCACCTGCTCCAGCGCGAGCTCTCGGCGTTGTACGCGGCCTACGCCGGCAGCGGCGAGTCGCCGCTGCCGGAGCCGGCGCTGCAGTACGCGGACTTCGCGGTCTGGCAGCGCGAGCAGCTGCGGGGCGAGGCGCTGGACCGGCAGCTGGCGTGGTGGAAGGAGCGGCTGGCCGGCGCGCCCGAGCTGCTGGAGCTGCCGACGGACCGCCCTCGCGCGAGCGTGCAGACGCAGCGGGGCGGGATGGTGTCCGCCGTGCTCCCGCCCGAGGTGCTGGACCGGCTCACGAGCCTCGCGCGCGCCGAGGGCGCCACGCCGTTCATGGTGCTGCTCGGCGCCTTCCAGGCGCTGCTGGCGAAGTACGGCGGCAGCGACGACGTGGTGGTGGGCACCCCCGTCGCCGGGCGGACGCGTCCCGAGACCGAGGGGCTGATCGGCTTCTTCGTCAACACGGTCGTGCTGCGGACGGACCTGGGCGGCGATCCGAGCTTCCGCGAGGTCGTGCGGCGGGTGCGCGGCGTCACGCTGGAGGCATTCGACCACCAGGAGGTGCCGTTCGAGCAGCTGGTGGCGGCGCTCCGGCCGGAGCGCTCGCTGAGCCACTCGCCGCTCTTCCAGGTGATGTTAACCCTGAGCGAGGACGGGCACGCCGCCCAGGGGCTGGACGGGGTGAAGCAGACGACCAAGTTCGACCTCACCCTCACCTGCTCGTGGCGCGAGGAGGGGATGGCGGCCGCCCTGGAGTACAACGCCGACCTCTTCGACCACGCGACGGCGGAGCGCATGCTGGAGCACCTCGGCCGGCTGGTGGGGCAGGTGGCGAGGGACCCGGAGCGCCGGCTCTCCGCGGTGGAGCTCCTGACCGAGGCGGAGCGCGACGAGGTGCTGACGCGGTGGAACGGCACGGAGCGCCCGTATCCCCTGGAGCGCTGCATCCACCGGCTGATCGAAGCGCAGGCCGAGCGCACGCCCGGCGCCGTCGCCCTGGTGCACGAAGGCGAGCGCGTCACCTATGCCGCACTGAACGGCAGCGCCAACCGGCTCGCGCAGGAGTTGCGCGCCCTCGGAGCGGGACGCGGCGGCTTCGTCCCCATCCTGGCGGAGCGCGGCCCGCACGTGGTGGTCGCCATGCTCGCCGCTCTGAAGGCGGGCGCGGCCTTCGTCCCCCTCGACCCCGGCTGGTCCGAGGGGCGGCTGCGCCGGGCGCTGGACGAGCTCCGCGCTCCGCTGCTGCTCGCGGCCGCCGGCGTCCTGGACCAGGCACGGTCGCTCGGCCGCCCCGTCGTCGCCGTGACCATCGCGGGAGAGGGCGCGCCGGACCCGCAGAGCGAGGCCGATCCCGGCGATCCCATCTACGCCATCTACACCTCCGGCTCCACCGGCGAGCCCAAGGCCGCGGTGGTGCCGCACGGGGGGATCACCAACCGCTTCCACTGGATGACGGAAGCGTTCGGCGCGGAATCCGCCCGGAGCGTGCTGCAGACGACGCGGCCCGTGTACGACAGCGCCGTCTGGCAGCTGCTCTGGCCGCTGACGGCGGGTGGGCGGGTGGTGATTCCGCGCGACGGCCGCGAGACGGACGCGGACTACCTCGCCGGGCTCATCCACGCCGAAGCGGTGACGATGACCGACTTCGTCCCCGCGGTCTTCGATGCCCTGGTGCCGGAGCTGGTGGCGGACGCGGGCGCGCGGGAGCGGCTGGCGTCGCTGCGCACGGTCGTGATGGGCGGGGAGCAGATCACGGCCGGGACCACGTACCGGTTCATGGAGTGCTTCCCGGAGGTGCGGGTGGTGAACCTGTACGGGCCGACGGAGTGCAGCATCGGCTCCATCCACCACCAGGTGAGCCGCGCGGACGGGAGCCCCATCCCCATCGGACGGGCGATCGCCAACACCACCGCGCTGGTCCTGGACCCTGGCGGCCGCCTCGTTCCCCGCGGCGTACGGGGCGAGATCCACCTGGGCGGACGGTGCGTCGGCCTGGGCTACCTGGGAGACGGCAGGCGCACGGCCGCCGCCTTCGTCCCCGACCCGTACGCCGCGCGCGGCGGCGAGCGTCTCTACCGGACGGGCGACCTGGGGCGATACCGGGCGGACGGCAGCATCGAGTGCCTGGGCCGCGTGGACGCGCAGGTGAAGGTCCGCGGCGTCCGCATCGAGCCGGGAGAGATCGAGGCCGCCCTCCGCCAGTGCCCCGGCGTCCGTGACGCCCTGGTGCTCGCGCGCGAGCCGGTGCCGGGCGAGCGCCGCCTGGTGGCGTACGTCACGGCGGACGCGCCGGAGACCGTCCAGTCGTCCGCCCTCCGCGCGCACCTCCGCGCCCGCCTGCCAGACTACCTGGTCCCGGGCGCCTTCGTGGTGCTGGCGGGCTTCCCCCTGACCCCTGGGGGGAAGGTGGACCACCGGGCACTCCCCTCTCCCCGCTGGGAGTCGGGCAGGGCGTACGTCCCGCCGCGGACTCCCGCGGAAGAGATCCTGGCGGACATCTGGAGCGAGGTGCTGGGCGTGGAGCGGGTGGGCGTGCACGACGGCTTCTTCGAGCTGGGCGGGCACTCGCTGCTGGCCACCCGCGTCGTCTCCCGCGCGCGACAGGCGTTGGGGGTGGAGGTGCCGCTGCGGGCCCTCTTCGAGCATCCCACCGTCGCAGAGCTCGGGGAGCAGGTGCAGGCCGCGCTCGCGTCCGGCGGCGCCGCGCACCCGCTTCCGCTCCGACGCGTGCCGCGTGACGGCGACCCGGCGCTCTCCTTCGGGCAGGAGCGCCTGTGGAGGGCGTACCGCGCCAATCCCGCCGACACCTCGTTCAACCTGCACTACGGCTGGGGCGTGCGTGGCGAGCTGGATGCGCGGGTGCTGGAGCGGGCGCTGACCGAGCTGGTGCGGCGCCACGAGGTGCTCCGCACCACCTTCCGGGCCGACGGTGACCGGGCGGTGCAGGTCATCCATCCCCCCGGTCC
>DASUNK010000005.1:0-8593 GCA_036277195.1 Longimicrobiaceae bacterium
AGGTCGGCCACGGCGGCCGCCGAGTCGCCGCCGCCCACCACGGTGGTGGCGCCGCGGCCGGTGGCCTCGGCCACCGCCTGCGCCACGCCGCGGGTGCCGGCGGCGAAGGGGGGAGCTCGAACACTCCCATCGGCCCGTTCCAGAGCACGGTGCGGGCGTTCGCCAGCGCGGCGCGGAAGGCCTCGACGGTGCGCGGCCCCACGTCGGCGGCGCTCCGGTCCGCGGGGATGGCCTCGCGCGGCACCACCCGCGTCTCCGCCCCCGCCTCCAGCCGGTCGGCCACCACGCAGTCCACCGGGAGGACGAGCTTGGCGCCGGCGGAGCCCAGGAGCTCGCGGGCCAGCTCCACCCGGTCGTCCTCCACCAGCGAGGTGCCGGTCTGGAGCCCCATCGCCCGGAAGAAGGTGTTGGCCATGGCCCCGCCCACCAGCAGCCGGTCCACCCGGGGGAGGAGGGCGCGGATGACGTCGATCTTCCCGGAGATCTTGGCGCCGCCCAGGATGGCGACGAAGGGCCGCTCCGGGGTGCCGAGGACGCGGCCCAGGTACTCCAGCTCCTTCTGCATCAGGAAGCCGGCGGCGGCGGGGCTCCCGGCGGCGCGCATCACCTCGGCCACGCCGGCGGTGGAGGCGTGCGCCCGGTGCGCGGCGCCGAAGGCGTCGTTGACGTACAGGTCGCCCAGCTCGGCCAGCCGGCGGGAGAGCTCGGGGTCGTTCTTCTCCTCGCCGGGATCGAAGCGGGTGTTCTCCAGCAGCAGCACCTCGCCCTCGCCGAGGGCGCGCGAGGCGGCCAGCGCCCGCTCGCCCACCGTCTCGTCCTCGAAGCGCACCGGCCGGCGGAGGAGCTGGCCCAGCCGCGCGGCCACCGGGCGGAGGGAGAAGGCCGGGTCCGGCTTCCCCTTGGGGCGCCCCAGGTGGGAGAGGAGGACGGGGCGGGCCCCGGCTTCGAGCAGGTACACCAGCGTGGGGAGGGTGGCGGTGATGCGCGTGTCGTCGGCCACGCCGCCGCGCTCGTCGAGCGGCACGTTGTAGTCCACCCGCACCAGCGCGCGCCGGCCGCGCAGGCGCGCCGCCCCCAGCTCGCCGAGGGTGAGCTTCTCCATCCTCAGAGCCGCTCGCCCATGTAGACGGCCAGGTCCACGCAGCGCGAGGAGTACGCCCACTCGTTGTCGTACCACGCCACCACCTTCACCAGCCCGGCGACGACGTTGGTGCTGGGCGCGTCGAGCACCGCCGAGGCGGGGTTGCCGGTGAAGTCGACCGAGACCAGCTCCTCCTCCTCGTACGCCAGGATCCCCTGCAGCCGCCCCCCGGCGGCGGCGCGGAAGGCGTCGTTGACCTGCTGCGCGGTGGCGTCGCGCTCCAGCTCGGCGGTGAGGTCCACCACCGAGACGTCGGGGGTGGGGACGCGGATGGCGATGCCGTCGATCTTCCCCTTGACCTCGGGGATCACCAGCCCGGTGGCCTTGGCGGCGCCGGTGGTGGTGGGGATCATGGAGAGGGCGGCGGCGCGGGCGCGGCGCAGGTCCTTGTGCGGGAGGTCGAGGATCTGCTGGTCGTTGGTGTAGGCGTGCACCGTGGTCATCAGCCCGCGGCGGAAGCCGAACTCGTCGAGGAGCACCTTGACCACGGGCGCCAGGCAGTTGGTGGTGCAGCTGGCGTTGGAGACCACGTGGTGGCTGGCGGGGTCGTAGCGCTCTTCGTTGACGCCGAGCACGATGGTGATGTCCTCGCCCTTGGCGGGGGCGGAGATGATGACCTTGCGGGCGCCGCCCTCGAGGTGCTTGGCGGCGTCGGCGCGGCTGGTGAAGCGCCCGGTGGACTCGATGACGATGTCGACGCCCACGTCCTGCCAGGGGAGCGCGGCGGGGTCCTTCTCGGCGAAGACGCGGATCTCGTCGCCGTCCACCACCAGCGAGCTCTCGCGGGCCTCCACGGTGCCGGGATAGTGGCCGTGCACCGAGTCGTGCTTGAGGAGGTGCGCCAGCGTGCGGGTGTCGGTGAGGTCGTTGACGGCGACGAAGTCGATATCGGTGCGGCCGGCCTGCTTGGCGGCGCGGAGCACGTTCCGGCCGATGCGGCCGAAGCCGTTGATGGCGACGCGAATGGGCATGGTCTCCCGAAGAGTGCGAAGTGCGAAGTGCGAAAGTGCGAAAGTGCGAAAGTGCGAAAGTGCGAACCCGCGTCCTCAGCGCTCCAGCGCGGGGACGACGCGGGCGAAGGTGGCCACGCTCACGACGCGCGCGCCGGCGTCGACGAGGGCGCGCGCGCAGGCCAGGGCGGTGGCGCCGGTGGTCCACACGTCGTCCACCAGCACGACGTGCTCGCCGCGCAGCTCGCCGGCCCGTCCGGGCGCCACGGCGAACGCGCGCGTGACGTTAGCCCGCCTCTCGGTGGGCCGCAAGGCTGTCTGGGTGCCCGCGGCGCGCAGGCGCAGGAGGAGGTCGGGGAGGTGCCGCAGCCCGTTCCGCTCCGCGTAGCCGCGGGCCAGGAGGGCGGCCTGGTTGTAGCCGCGCTCGCGCAGCCGCGCCGGGCTGGTGGGGACGGGGACCGCCAGCCGCGCCTCGCTCCGCACGTCGGCGGGGAAGTCGAGCGCGGCCATGCGGGCGGCCATCGGCGCGGCGGCGGCCTCCCAGCCGCGGTACTTGAGGGCGTGCACCAGGGCGCGCACCGTATCACCCAGGAGGAAGGCGGAGCGGACGGTGCGCACGTGGGCCGGCCATTCCTCGCAGCCGCGGCAGACGGGGGCGGGCTCGCCGCCGGCGGGGACCGGGCCCCAGCAGCGAGGGCAGCGCGGCGCGGGGAGGGGGCGGCAGCGCGTCCAGCAGGGGCCGCAGACGACGCGCTCCGCGGCGGCGGTGGCGATGGGGCCGCCGCACGCCACGCACACGGGCGCGAACACCAGGTCCAGCGCGCCCGTCCACACCCCGCCGAGGAGGGCGCGGAGCGGCGGCGTCATGGGGAGGAAGGGAAGAGGGCGCGGCGCATGGCCTCCACCGGCGGCTCGACGCCGAACCAGCGGCGGAAGGCGGCGGCGCCCTGGTGGAGGAGCACCTCCTTCCCGTCGAGCGCGGGGATGCCGCGCCCGCGCATCTCCCGCACGAAGGGGGTGTCGTCCCGCGCGTAGACCAGGTCCAGCGCCCCGCCGAAGCGCGCGCCGGCCGTGGGCGGGAGGGGATCGTCCGGGCGCAGCCCCAGCGAGGAGGCGTTGACGATCAGGTGGAAGTGGTAGTCGCGCAGGTCCACGTCGGCCGGCTGCGGCGTCACCAGGAAGGTGCCGTCGCCCGCGAAGCGCTCCGCCAGCGCCTCCGCCCGCTCGGGCGTGCGGTTGAGGAGGATGACGTGGTCCGTCCCCATCCCCTGCAGGGCGCGCAACGCCGCGCTCGCCGCGCCCCCCGCCCCCACCAGCAGCACGTGCGCGGGGACGATCCCCCGCCCCACCGTGTCGACGGCCCGGCGCACCCCCTCCACGTCGGTGTTGTCGCCGTGGACGGCGCCGTCCTCAAGCCAGAAGGCGTTGCAGGCGCCGGTTGCGCGCGCGTCCTCGCTGGCCACGTCGACCGCGGCCAGCGCCGCGGCCTTGTGCGGCACGGTCACGTTCCCGGCGCCGCCGGCGCGCGCGATGCCGCGCAGCAGCCCGGCCACGTCGCCGCCCGCGCAGCGCAGGGCGACGTAGACGGCGTCGAGCCCCAGCGCGCGGAGGGCGGCGTTCTGGATGAGGGGGGAGAGGGAGTGCGAGACGGGGTCGCCCAGCAGGGCGAGCAGCCGGGTGGCCGCGGTGGGGGCGCCGCTCACGGGGCCAGGATGGGACCGAGCCGGTCGAGCGCGGCGGCGACGAGGCCGCGCAGCTCGCGGAAGGTGGCCTCGTACGCCCGCTCGTCGCCGCCGTAGGGGTCGCGCACGGCCTCGCCCGCGCCCTCGGCCCCGGCCGCGAAGTCGCCGAGCACGGCGGCCTTGGCGGCGGCGCCGTGGCGCTCCAGACCGGCCAGGTGCGCGGGGCCCATCCCCAGCACCAGGTCCGCCCACGCCAGCAGCGCGGGGGTGAGCGGCCGCGCGCGGTGGCGCCCCAGGTCGATGCCGTGCCGCCCGGCCACGGCCACGGCCTCGGGGCTGGCGGCGGCGCCCTCGTACGCGGAGAGCCCGGCGGAGGCCACGCGCACGTTCCGCCACCCGCGCGCGGCCAGCTCGGCGCGGGCGATCCCCTCGGCCAGGGGCGAGCGGCAGGTGTTCCCCGTGCAGACGAAGAGGAGGTTGAAGGTCGTCGTCCGCGGGGGAGGCTCCTCCCCGGCCTGCTCCGGCATCTCCGCTCCCGGTTTCCGGGCGGGGTCGTGGGCCGCCACCGTCTCCTCGCCGCAGGTTGGACATCCCCGCCGCGGCGGGGCAGGTGGAATATACCCGGATGCTACCCGGGGGGAAACTGGACGCGCCCGGCCAGGTGCGCCGCCACCGCCGCGGCGACCTCCAGGTCGAGCGGGCGGGTGATCTTCAGGTTCAGCTCCGAGCCCAGCACCACCTTCACCGGACCCACGTAGCGCTCGTACAGCGCGGCGTCGTCGGTGGCGGCGACGCCCTCCTGCCGCGCGCGGTGGTAGGCGGCCAGGATCTCGCCGCGCGGGAAGCCCTGCGGCGTCTGCGCCTGCCAGAGCCGGGTGCGCTCCAGCGTGGCCGCCACCGTGCCGTCGGTATCGACCTCCTTGATGGTGTCGGTGACCGGGAGGGCGGCCAGGGCGCCGCCGCGGCGCGCGGCGTCGAGCACGCGGTCGATCACCGGCGCGGTGACGAACGGGCGCGCGCCGTCGTGGATGAGCACCCGCTCCGCCTGCTCGGGGGTGGCCAGCAGCCCGTTCCACACCGAATCCCCCCGCTCCGCGCCGCCGGCCACGATGCGGATGGCGAGCCCGGCCAGGAAGTGCGGCGGCCGGGCCGCGTCGAGCGGCGGGAGCACCACCACCACGGCGCCCACCCGCGGGTGCTCCAGGAAGGGGCGCACGGCGCGCAGCAGGATCGGCTCGCCCGCCACCTCGAGGAACTGCTTGGGGATGGGTCCCCCGAGGCGGGCGCCCGCGCCCGCGGCCACCACCACCGCCGCGGCCTCCATCAGCCGAAGACCCGCTCCACCAGGGTGCGCACGTCCTCCACCTCCGCCACCCGCAGCCCCGGCGGGAGCGACTGCGGCCGCGCGCGCGGCGAGAGCCAGGCGCGGGTGAAGCCCATGCGCGCGGCCTCGGCCAGGCGCCGCTCCACCTGCCCCACGGCGCGCACCTCGCCCCCCAGCCCCACCTCGCCCACGAAGACGGCGTCGGCCGGGACCGGGCGGTCGAGGACGCTGGAGGCCAGCGCGGCGGCCACCGCCAGGTCGCCCGCCGTCTCCGCCAGCCGCAGCCCGCCGACCACGTTGAGGAAGACGTCCTGGCTCCCCAGCTGCAGCCCGGCGCGCTTCTCCAGCACCGCCAGCAGCAGGGCCAGGCGCTTGTGGTCGAGCCCGCCGCTCACCCGCTGCGGGGCGCCGTAGAAGGAGCGGGTGGCCAGCGCCTGCACCTCCACCAGCAGCGGGCGCGTCCCCTCCAGGGTGGCCGCCACCGCCGAGCCGGACCCCTCGCGGCCGCGCTCGCCCAGGAAGAGCTCGGACGGGTTGGGGACGGGGACCAGCCCCTCGGCGGTCATGCGGAAGACGCCGATCTCGTCCACCCCGCCGAAGCGGTTCTTGGTGGCGCGCAGCACGCGCGAGTCCAGCGACGCCGCGCTCTCGAAGTAGACCACGGTGTCGACGATGTGCTCCAGCGTCTTGGGGCCGGCGATGTCGCCCCCCTTGGTGACGTGGCCCACCAGGAAGACGGCCGTCCCCGTCTGCTTGGCGAAGCGCTGCAGCCGGGCGGCGCACTCGCGCACCTGCCCCACGTTGCCGGGGGCGCCCTCCAGCCCGGGGGTGTAGACGGTCTGGATCGAGTCCACCAGCAGCACGTCGGGGGCGCGCGCGGCGGCGTGGAGGAGGATGGCGTCGAGCTCGGTCTCGGCCAGGAGGGTGACGGCGCCGGCGCCGTCTTCCAGCCGGTCGGCGCGGAGCTTCACCTGCAGCGGCGACTCCTCGCCCGAGACGAAGAGGGTGCCGCGCCCGGCGCGCTCCAGCCGCCCGGCCGCCTGCAGCAGGAGGGTGGACTTGCCGATCCCCGGCTCGCCGCCGACGAGCACCACCGAGCCGGGGACGATGCCGCCGCCCAGCACGAAATCGAGCTCGCCGAGGCCGGTGGTCCAGCGGGGCCGCTCGGCGCCCTCGACCTCGCGCAGGCGCACGGGGGCGGCGCCGCCACCGCCGGCCGGGGCGGGGACGCGGGCGCGCCGCGGGGCCGCGGGCTCCTCCACCAGCGTGTTCCACGCCTGGCAGGCGGGGCACTGCCCCTGCCAGCGGGGCGACTCGCTGCCGCACTCGCGGCAGAAGAAGGCGGTCCGCGGCCGCGCCATCTCAGAACCCGCCGCCGCCGTCCGTGCGCGGCGAGAAGCTCTCGAAGCGGGTGAACTCCTTGAGGAACATGAGGTCGATCCGCCCGGTGGCGCCGTTGCGCTGCTTCCCCACGATCAGCTCCGCGCGCCCCTCCAGGCTGTTCCCCTCCTTGTCCACCGGCCCGTAGTAGTACTCGGGGCGGTAGAGGAACATGATGACGTCGGCGTCCTGCTCGATGGCGCCGGATTCGCGCAGATCCGACATCATCGGGCGCTTGTCGGGGCGCTGCTCCACGGCGCGGCTGAGCTGCGAGAGCGCCACCACCGGCAGGTCCAGCTCCTTGGCCAGCCCCTTGAGCGCGCGCGAGATCTCCGACACCTCCTGCTGCCGGTTCTCCGCCCGGCCGCGCCCCACCATCAGCTGCAGGTAGTCGACGATCACCAGCGCCAGGTCCGGCCGGTCCGCCTTGAGGCGCCGCGCCTTGGCGCGCATCTCCAGCGCCGAGATGCCGGGGGTGTCGTCGATGTAGATGGGGGCGGTGTTCAGGTACCCGGCGGCGGTGGCCAGCCGCGCGTACTCGTCGTCGAGGAGGCGGCCGCGGCGCAGCCGGCTGGCGTCCACCCGCGCCTCGGCGCAGAGCACCCGCTGCACCAGCGACTCCTTGCTCATCTCCAGCGAGAAGAACGCGACCGGCTTCTTGGCCACGATGGCCGCGTGCTGGGCCACGTTCAGCGTGAACGCCGTCTTCCCCATCGAGGGGCGGGCGGCCACGATCACCAGGTCGCTGGGCTGGAAGCCGGCGGTCAGCTCGTCCAGGTCGGGGAAGCCGGTGGGGACGCCGGTGACCGAGGAAGCGTTGTTCTGCAGCGCCTCGATCTTCTCGAAGGTGGGCCAGAGGATCTCCTTGATCCAGACGAAGCCCTTGCGGTCGTGCGTCTGCGCGATCTCGAAGATCTTCTGCTCGGCGTGGTCGAGCAGGTCCTCGAGGTCGCCCTGGTTGGCGTAGGTGTCCTGGATGATGCCGGTGGCGGCCTCGATCAGCCGCCGCAGCACCGCCTTCTCGCGGACGATCTTGGCGTGGTACTCGATGTTGGCCGCGGTGGGCACCGCGTCCAGCAGCGAGGCCAGGAACGCCATCCCCCCCACCGACTCCAGGTCGCCCGAGACGGTGAGCTCCTCGGCGAGGGTGACGGCGTCGATGACGTCGCCCCGCTCGAAGATGCGCACCATCGCGCGGAAGGTGCGGCGGTTCCCCTCGCGGTGGAACATGGAGTCGTCGACGACCTCGATGGCGCGGGTGAGCGCGTCGGCGTCGATGAGCATCCCGCCCAGCACGGCCAGCTCCGCCTCGGCCGAGTACGGCGGCGACCGGTCGGCGAAGGGGCCCGGGGGGCCGGGGAGGGTGATTGCCGGAAATGCGGGGGCGGAGGACATCAAAGTGCGGAGTCCGAAGTGCGAAGTGCGAAGTCCTGAGTGCCGGGTCCCGGCGCGGGGTCGAGCACGTCGCGCACGCGCTGCAGGTCGTCCCACACGGCGCGCACCCAGCCGGGATTGCGCAGCAGCGCCGCCGGATGGTAGGTGGGGACGAGGGGCACGTCGCGGTAGCGGTGGGTGCGCCCGCGCAGCTTGCCGATGGCGGTGTCGGGGGGGAGGCCCAGCAGCGTCAGCGCGGCGTGCTTGCCGAAGGTGACCACCACCCGCGGGCGGATGAGCTCGAACTGCCGCGTGAGATACGGGGCGCACGCCTCCACCTCGGTGGGGAGGGGGTCGCGGTTCCCCGGCGGGCGGCACTTGAGCACGTTGCAGATGTACACCCGCTCCCGCTCGAAGCCGGCGGCGAGGAGGAGGAGGTCCAGCAGCTTGCCGGCGCGCCCCACGAAGGGGCGGCCGGTGCGGTCCTCGTCGGCGCCGGGAGCCTCGCCCACCACCATCACCTCGGCCCGCGGGTCGCCCTCGCCGAAGACCACGCGCTGGCGCGTCTCGGCCAGCCGGCAGCGGGGGCACCCCAGCGCCACCTCGCGCAGCGCGTCGAGGGTGGGGAGCATCACGATCTCCTCGGCCGTGGCGCCGCGGGCGGGCGCGTCCGGCGCCGCGCGCATGGCGGCCGGCGGCGGCGCCGGCGCGGAGACAGGCGTTGCGGGTGCGGGCGCGGGGG
>DASUNK010000006.1:0-11333 GCA_036277195.1 Longimicrobiaceae bacterium
CATCGGCCGGGCGGTGGCGCGCCGCGCGGTGGCGCTGGGGATGCGCGTCGTCGCGGTGCGCCGCTCGGAATCGCCCGCCCCGGAGGGGGTGGAGCTGCTGGCGGGCGGCGGCGCGCTGGAGCGGCTCCTCCCCCGCAGCGACTTCCTGGTGGTCACCGTCCCGCAGACGCCCCAGACGCGGGGGATGGTGGACGCGCGCGCGCTGGCCCTCCTCCCGCCCTCCGCCGTGGTGGTCAACGTCAGCCGCGGCGGGGTGGTGGACGAGGACGCCCTGGCCGCGGCGCTCGCCGCCGGGCGGCTGCGCGGTGCCGCGCTCGACGTCTTCCGGCACGAGCCGCTTCCCTCCGGATCGCCCCTGTGGGGCCTTCCCAACGTGCTCGTCACGCCCCATGTTTCGGGCACCTCCCATCGCTTCTGGCGGCGCGAGACCGAGCTGGTGGCCGAGAACCTCAGGCGCTACCTGGCCGGCGCGCCGCTGCTGAACACCGTCGACAAGCACGCCGGATACTGACACGTGGAGAACATCATCCAGGCCGCCGTGCAGCGCGGGGCGAGCGACCTGCACATCAAGTCCGGCGACGTGTTCCGGGCGCGCATCAACGGGCAGCTGATCCCCTTCACCAAGCAGCGCCTGACCCCCGAGCAGACGCGGGGGATCGCGCTCAAGCTCATCCCCCACGAGCGCGACCGCGCCCGCATCGACGACCTCACCGACTACGACTGCTCCTGGGGACTCCCCGGGGTGGGGCGCTTCCGGGTGAACATCTCCCGCCAGCGCGGGAGCTTCATGATCGTGATGCGGGTGATCCCGATCGAGATCCCCACCTTCGAGCAGCTGGGGCTGCCGCGGGTGCTGGCGGACGTGGCGGCGCTGGAGCGCGGGCTGGTGCTGGTGACGGGCGTCACCGGCTCGGGGAAGAGCTCCACCCAGGCGGCCATGATCGGCTTCATGAACCAGAACATGCGCCGCCACATCGTCACGCTGGAGAACCCGATCGAGTTCCTCCACCGCGACGTGAGCTGCTCCATCACCCAGCGCGAGGTGGGGGTGGACACGGAGGACTTCCGCGTGGGGCTGCGGGCGGCGCTGCGGCAGGACCCGGACGTCATCCTCATCGGCGAGATGCGCGACACGGAGAGCATCGACATCGCGCTCAAGAGCGCCGAGACGGGGCACCTGGTGATCTCCACCGTGCACACGCGCGACGCGGCCTCCACCATCTCGCGGCTGGTGGCGGTCTTCCCCCCCGAGGAGCAGGGGGTGGTGCGCATCCGCATCGCCGAGCAGCTGCAGGCGGTGGTGTCGCAGCGGCTGCTGCCGCGCAAGGACGGGCAGGGGCGGGTGCTGGCGGCGGAGGTGATGGTGGTGACGGGGACCATCCGCGACTGCATCGCGGACCCGGCGCGGCTGGAGGAGATCCGCGACCTGATCGCCGAGGGGCGGGTGACGTACGGGATGCAGACCTTCGACCAGTGCCTGATGGAGCTGGTGCAGGAGGAGCTGGTGGACTACGCGGTGGCGAAGGCGGCGGCCACCAACCCGGGCGACTTCGAGCTGAAGATGAACGTGCTCTCCGGCCGCCAGCAGCCGGGCTCGGTGTCCTCCGCCTACTTCTGAGCGCCGCGGCCCGAAACTTTCCCGCCCGCCTCCCGTCCATCCTCCGGACGCCCGCGCACCCTCCGCCCCGGAACCCCCGAGGCCGTCGATGGAATACCTGCTCCTGGTCGTGATCCAGCTCGCCGGGCTGGTCCTCATCCCCTTCGGCCTCCCCGGCACCTGGCTGCAGGTGCTGGGGCTGGTGGGCTACGGCTGGCTCACCGGCTTCCGCACCGTGGGCGCCGTCCCCATCGTCGTGGTCTGCGCCCTGGCCCTGGCCGCCGAGCTGATCGAGTTCTGGCTGGGCGGGCGCTTCGCCCTGCGCTACGGCGGCTCGCGCCGGGCGGCGTGGGGCGCCGTCCTGGGCGGCATCGCCGGGGCCGTCGTGGGCGTGCCCGTCCCCGTGATCGGCAGCGTGGTCGGCGCCTTCATCGGCTCCTTCGCCGGGGCCGCCGCCTTCGAGCTCACCCGCTCGCGCGAGCTCTCCCCCGCGCTGCGGGTGGGGTGGGGCGCGCTCCTGGGCCGGCTGGCCGCCGTGGCGGTCAAATCCGGCATTGGCGCGGGGATTGCCGCTATCGCCCTCTTCGCCGCGTTCCGGTGAAAGAGACGATTGCCGCAACCCTGGCCACGACGCAGTGACGCAGTCCACTTCGAAAGACGAACCGCTCGACCCGCAACGGCTGTACTCCGCCATCTGCGACGCGCTCCCGGACGCCGTGCTGGTGACCGACGAGCGCGGCGCGGTGCTGCTGGAGAACCGCCGTGCCCGCGAGCTCTTCCGCGCCGCCGGGGAGGAGGGGACCGCGCGCCGCTTCGTGGAGACGAACAATTTCGTCTACTCCTCCTTCCTGGCCCGTGGCCCGGCGGCCGGCGCGGCCTCCATCGTCACCCTGGTGGAGCCCTCCACCGGCGCCGACCTCCTCTTCGAGGCCGTCTTCGTCCCCCTCCCCGAGAGCGGGCTGCGGGTGGCCGTGCTGCGCGACATCACCGCGCTGAAGCGCGCCTCCAACGAGCTGGAGCACCAGGTGCTGAAGGTGCGCCGGGCCGCGGTGCGCTCCCGCGGCGAGCGCGACCGGCTGAACCTGATCCTGGAGAACGTGGGCGCGCCGATCGTGGTCACCGACGACCGCGACGAGGTGCTGCTGATGAACCGCGAGGCGGAGCGGCTCTTCCAGCTCCCCGAGGGGGCGGGGCCGGACTCGCCCGAGGGGCTGGGGGTGCGCGCCAACGACGGCCGCTTCGCCCGCTTCGTCGCCGACTTCGGCGCCAGCGGCGAGACGGCGCGCACCGCCGCCCTGCACTTCACCGACCCCGCCACCGGCGCCGACTTCCCCGCCGAGGTGGTCTCGGGGAAGATCCTCGACGAGCGCGGCGAGGCCACGGCGGTGGTGTCGGTGCTGCACGACCTCACCCGTGAGGTGGAGAACGAGCGGCTGGCGGCCGAGCTGGCGCGGGTGAACGAGGGGCTGGAGGAGCGCATCCGCGCGGCCACGGCCGAGCTGGAGGAGCGCAACCGGCAGCTGGAGTGGCAGCGGCGCGAGCTGGAGCGGGCGTACCGGCTGAAGAGCGAGTTCCTGGCGAGCATGAGCCACGAGCTGCGCACCCCCATCAACGCCCTGCTCGGCTACACCTCGCTGATGCGCGAGCGCATCTACGGCGAGCTGACGGCGCGCCAGGACGAGGCGCTGGAGCGCATGTACAACTCCAGCAACCACCTGCTCGAGCTGGTGAACGACATCCTCGACCTGGCCAAGATCGAGGCCGGGCGGATGCCGGTGCACGTGGAGACGGTGGACCTGGCCGAGCTGGTGCGCGAGGTCGCCGGCGCCATCGAGCCGATGGTGCGGGCCAAGGGGCTGGAGCTGGAAGTGGACGTCCCCGCCGACCTCCCCGCCCTGGAGACGGACCGCACCAAGGTGAAGCAGGTGCTGCTGAACCTCCTCTCCAACGCGGTGAAGTTCACCCACGGCGGGCGCGTGTCGCTGCGCGTGCGCCTGGCCGCGGAGGGAAGCGCGGTGGAGGTGGCGGTGGCGGACACGGGGATCGGCATCCCCTCCGAGCACCTGGAGGCCATCTGGGACGACTTCCGCCAGGTGGACCAGTCGATCACCCGCGAGTACGGCGGCACCGGGCTGGGGCTCTCCATCGTGCGCAAGCTGCTGGCGCTGCTGGGGGGCTCGGTGCGGGTGGAGTCGGAGCTGGGGCGGGGGTCCATCTTCACCGCCGTCTTCCCCCGGAAGAGCCGTCCCCTCCCCGAGGGCGAGGAGGCGGCCCGCGCGGCCAACGCCATCCCCGGCGGCCTTGCCGCCGCCCCTCCCGGCGCCTCGCTTGGGCACAGGATACGTCGAGCGCGGTCCCACCTTTGCGGCGGGACCGCTTTTTCGTCGGTGCACACCCCGGACGCGTCCGATGACCAAACATCGCTGCGTGGTGATCGTCGGCTCCCAGTGGGGCGACGAGGGGAAGGGGAAGATCGTGGACGTGCTGGCCGAGGACGTCCACCTGGTGGCCCGCTACCAGGGGGGCGCCAACGCCGGGCACACCGTGCACGTGGGCTCGGAGGAGTTCATCCTCCACCAGATCCCCTCCGGCATCCTCCACCCCAACAAGCGCTGCCTGCTGGGGAACGGGGTGGTGTTCGATCCCACGCAGTTCTTCCACGAGCTCGACCAGCTCACCGCCCGCGGCATCGACGCCGAGCCGCGGGTGGGGGTGAGCGGGCGCGCACACCTCCTCCTCTCCTACCACAAGCTCCTCGACCGCGCCGCCGAGACCAGCCGCGGCGCGGGGAAGATCGGCACCACCGGGCGCGGCATCGGCCCCGCCTACGAGGACAAGGTGGCGCGCCAGGGGATCCGCGTGGCCGACCTGCGCGACCCCGTGCGCGCCGAGGAGATGGTGCGCCGCGCCGCCGAGCGGGTGAACCAGCGGCTGGCGCTCCTCTACGCCGACGAGCGGGTGGACATCGAGGAGCTGGTGGAGGAGGTGCTCGGCCTCCGCACCCGGCTGCTGGCCCTGGCCTGCGACACGGGACGGGTGATCCACGACGCGCTGCGGGCGGGGCAGCGCGTGCTGCTGGAGGGAGCGCAGGGGGCGCTGCTGGACGTGGACCACGGCACCTACCCGTACGTCACCTCGTCCAACACCACGGCCGGAGGCGCGGCGCTGGGCGTCGGCATCGGCCCCACCGCGCTGGACGCGGTGGTGGGGGTGGTGAAGGCGTACACCACCCGCGTGGGCGAGGGGCCGCTCCCCACCGAGCTGCCGCCGGGGCTGCAGGAGCAGGTCCGCGAGCTGGGCGGGGAGTTCGGCGCCACTACCGGGCGGCCGCGCCGCTGCGGCTGGTTCGACGCCGTGGTCACGCGCTACGCGGCGCGGGTGAACGGCCTCACCGGGCTGGCGGTGACCAAGCTGGACGTGCTCGACACCCTCCCCGAGCTGTGCATCGCCACCGGCTACCGCGCCGGGGGGCAGGAGCTGGACGACTTCCCGGGCGACCTGGGGCTGCTGGAGGAGGCGGAGCCGGAGTACGAGACGCTCCCCGGCTGGCAGACCTCCACCGCCGGGGCGCGCCGCTGGGACGACCTCCCCGCGGCGGCGCAGGCGTACCTGCGCCGGCTCTCGGAGCTGACGGACGTGCCGATCTGGTACGTGTCGGTGGGCACGCGCCGCGACCAGATCATCCGCGTGGCCCGCTAGGCGGGGATGTACACCGCGGCGCCCGCACCCCGGCTGCGGCCGGACGCCCCCGCCGGCGAGGTGGAGGCCGCGCTCGCGCGGGTGAAGCCCTCCGTGCGGGCCCTGGGGGCGTACACCCTGCGCCCGCACGCGCACCGCGTCAAGCTCGACCAGAACGAGAGCCCGTACGACGTCCCCGGGCCGCTGAAGGCGCGCATCGCCGAGCGGCTGGCCGACCGGCCGTGGAACCGCTACCCGCCCTTCGTCGCCGCCGGCTTCATCGCCGCCGTGGCCGAGGCCACGGGGTGGCCCGAGGAGGGGGTCCTGGTGGCCAACGGCTCCAACGAGCTGATCCAGGCGCTCCTGGCCGTCACCGTGGGGCCGGGGGTGGGGGTGGTGATTCCCGAGCCCACCTTCACCCTCTACCGGCTGATGACCGAGGTCAACGCCGGCACCGTGGTCTCCGTCCCGCTCACGGCCGGGCTGCGCTTCGACGTGGACGCCATCGTCCGCGCCGCGCGGGATTCCGGTGCGGCCGCGGTGGTCCTCTGCTCTCCCAACAACCCCACCGGCTGCTCGCTCTCGCGCGCGGAGGTCGAGGCCGTCCACGACGCCACCGAAGGGCTGGTGCTGCTCGACCAGGCGTACGTCGAGTTCGGCGGCTACGACGCCATCCCGCTGCTGGCGGAACGGCCGCGGCTGGTGGTGCTGCGCACCTTCAGCAAGGCGCTGGCGATGGCGGGGCTGCGCGCCGGCTACCTGCTGGCCCACCCGGCGCTCGCCGCCGAGGTGCACAAGGCCAAGCTGCCGTACAACCTCAACTTCTTCACCGAGGTGGCCGCCGCCGAGGTGCTGCGCGGCCGCGCGCTGCTGGCGCCGCAGGTGACCGCCATCCGCGCCGAGCGCGACCGGCTCCTCCGCGAGCTGCGGACGGTGCCGGGGGTGCGCGTCTTCGACAGCGACGCCAACTTCGTCCTCTTCCGCGTGGAGCACCCGCGGCTGACGCACCACGAAGTCTTCGCGCGGCTGCTGGAGGAGCACGGCATCCTGGTGCGCGACGTGTCGAAGTACCCCATGCTGGAGCGCTGCCTGCGCGTGAACGCGGGGACGCGGACCGAGACCGGCGAGTTCCTGGCCGCGCTCCGCACCATCCTGGGCGAGGGAGGGGAGGGATGAGCCGCACCGCCGAGCGGGAGCGGACGACGCGCGAGACCGAGGTGCGCGTCCGCGTGGACCTGGACGGCACGGGCGAGGCCGACGTGCGCACCGGGATCGGCTTCTTCGACCACCTGCTGGAGGCGCTGGCCCGGCACGGGCTCTTCGACCTGTCGGTGCACTGCCGGGGCGACCTGCACGTGGACGGGCACCACACGGTGGAGGACGTGGGGATCGTGCTCGGCGGCGCCTTCCTGGAGGCGCTGGGGGAGAAGCGCGGCATCGCGCGCTACGCCGACGCCACCGTGCCGCTGGACGAGGCGCTGGTGCGGGCGGTGGTGGACGTCTCCGGCCGCCCCTTCGTCCACTTCGACGTGCCGCTCCCGCCGGGGCAGCCGCGCATCGGCGACTTCGACGCCGCGCTCTCGGCCGAGTTCTGGCGGGCGTTCGCCACCGAGGCGCGGATCACCCTGCACCTGGACGGGGTGCGCGGCGGCAACGCGCACCACGTGGTGGAGGCCACCTTCAAGGCCGCCGCCCGGGCGCTCGACGCCGCCACCCGCCTCGACCCGCGGCGGGCGGACGCGGTTCCCTCCACCAAGGGCACGCTGTGAGCGCACGCCCGCGCGCGGTGGTGCTGGACTACGGCGCCGGGAACCTGCGCTCGGTGGCGCGGGCGTTCGAGCACGAGGGGGTGGAGGTGCGGCTGACGGCCGACCCGGCGGAAGCGCGCGCGGCGGAGCGGCTGGTGCTCCCGGGGCAGGGGCACTTCGGGCAGTGCATGACGCGGCTGGAGGAAGGCGGACTGGACGACGCGGTGCGCGAGGTGGTGGCGTCCGGCCGGCCGTTCCTGGGGATCTGCGTGGGGATGCAGCTGCTCTACGAGGGGAGCGAGGAGGCGCCGGGAGTGGCGGGGCTGGGGCTGCTCCCGGGACGGGTGGAGCGGCTGCGGACGGAGTTGCCGCTGCCGCACGTGGGGTGGAACGCGGTGGAGTTCGTGCGCGGGGCCGAGGCGGACCCGGTGCTGGCGGGGGTGGCGGGGCCGGAGCCGCGCTGGTTCTACCACGTGCACTCGTACGGGGTGCTGGAGTCCGACGGCGAGCACGTGCGGGGGCGCTGCACCTACGACGACGCCTTCGCCTCCATCGTGCGGCGCGGCAACGTGTGGGGGATCCAGTTCCACCCCGAGAAGAGCCAGGACGACGGCCTGCGCATCCTCGCCAACTTCGCACGGCTGTGACCCTTGCACCTGACCGGGGGATACCCTAGCATTAGTAGCTGGCCAGACTAGACAGATTCCCGGGAGGCGACATGAAGACCTGGAAGCTCGAGGACGCCAAGAACCGCTTCAGCGAGGTCGTTCGCCTCGCGCTGGCGCACGAGCCGCAGCGCGTCACCCGGAACGGCCGGGAATCGGTGGTCGTGGTGAGCGCGGACGATTACGAGCGCTTGGTTTCACCGCAGGATCTCTTCACCTTCCTGCAGTCCTCGCCGCTCGCGGAGGCGATCGCCGCGGGCGAGTTCGAGCTCCCCGAGCGCCCCCGCGACTTGGGGCGCGACATCGACCTGTAGCCTCCCTCTCGTGCGCTATCTGCTGGATACCAACGTCATTTCCGAGGGCACGAAGCCGGCCCCGGATCCAGGCGTGGCCGCCTGGCTTCAGGGCCAGCCCCCGCTCGACCTGGCGATCAGCGTCCTGACGTTCGGAGAGGTGTGGAAAGGAGCGGTCCTGCTCCCCGCCGGCCAGCGCAGGACTGTCCTGGAGTCCTGGGTCTCCCAGGTGCTTCCGCGCCAGTTCCTCGGCCGCGTGTTCCCCGTTGATGGGCAGGTCGCCCTTGAGTGGGGCCGGCTTGCCGCGGAGGGTCGGACGGCCGGACGTGAGCTGCCCGTGATCGACGGCCTTTTGCTCGCGACCGCAGCGGTGCACGGGCTCACGCTCGTGACGCGCAACGAGCGTGACTGCGCGGGGCGCGGCGTTCCCGTGTTCAATCCCTGGTCGAGCCGATGACCGACCGCATCACCTTCTACAAGGGCCACGGGCTGGGGAACGACTACCTCGCCCTGGAGCTGGCCGCGCTCCCCTTCACCCTCTCGCCCCCCGGCGTCCGCCTGCTCTGCGACCGCCACACCGGCGTGGGCTCGGACGGCATCCTGGGGCGCGTCCCCTCATCCGTCGCCGACTTCGGGGTGCGCATCTTCAACCCCGACGGCTCCGAGGCCGAGAAGAGCGGCAACGGCCTCCGCATCTTCGCCGCGTACCTGCTGGAGCGCGGCGAAGCCGAGGTGGGCCGCCCCTTCACCGTGGAGACCCCCGGCGGCGTGGTGCAACTGCTCATCGTCGAGCAGACGGCGGAGGGCGTGCTCCAGGTGGAGGCCGAGATGGGCACCGCCTCGTTCCGCAGCGCCGACGTGGGGCTGGCCGGCCCCGACCGCGAGGTGGAGAACGAGGCGCTGGAGCTGGAGTCCGGCGACGTGGTGGCCATCAACACCGTCTCGACGGGGAACCCGCACTGCGTGGTCTTCCAGGACGAGCTGGACGTGGAGGAGCTGCGCCGCCGCGCCCCGCAGATCTGCGCCCACCCCTCGTTCGCCCGCGGCACCAACGTGCAGTTCGCTGTCTCCGCCGGCCCCGCCGCGCTCGACGCCTGGGTCTGGGAGCGCGGCGCCGGCGAGACCAGCGCCTCCGGCTCCAGCGCCTGCGCCGTGGCCGCCGCCGCCGTGCGCCGCGGCATGGCCAGCGAACGGCAGGTGGAGGTCCGCATGCCCGGAGGCAGTCTCTACGTGCACGTGCGCGACGACTGGAGCCTCCTCCTGCGCGGGCCGGTGGAGGGCGTCTGCCGCGGCGAGCTCACCGCGGGGATGCTCGCCCGGCTGCGGGGGCTGGCGTGGCCCTAGCCAAGCGCATCATCCCCTGCCTCGACGTCCGCGACGGACGGGTGGTGAAGGGGATCAACTTCGTGGGGCTGCGCGACGCGGGCGACCCGGTGGAGCAGGCGATGCGCTACGACGCCGAGCGCGCCGACGAGCTCTGCTTCCTCGACATCACCGCCAGCCACGAGGGGCGCGCGGCCACGCTGGAGATGGTCCGCCGCACCGCCGACAACGTCTTCATCCCCTTCACCGTGGGGGGCGGCGTCCGCTCCGTCGCCGACATGACCGACCTGCTGGGCGCCGGGGCCGACAAGGTGTCGGTGAACACCGCCGCCCTGGCCGACCCCGACCTCGTCGCCCGCGCGGCGGACCACTTCGGCGCGCAGTGCGTGGTGGTGGCCATCGACGCGCGGCGCGTCCCCGCGCCGGTGGAGGGCGATCCCGCGCGCTGGGAGGTGTTCACCCACGGCGGGCGCCGCTCCGCCGGGCTCGACGCGGTGGAGTGGGCGCAGCGGGTGGAGGCGCTGGGGGCGGGGGAGATCCTCCTCACCTCCATGGACCGCGACGGCACCCGCGACGGCTACGACCTGGAGCTGACCGCCGCCGTCGCCCGCGCCGTGCGCATCCCGGTCATCGCCTCCGGGGGCGCGGGAGCGCTGGAGCACCTGGACACCGCCCTGGCCGCGGGGGCCCATGCCGTCCTCGCGGCATCAATCTTCCACTTCGGCGAGTTCACCATCGCGGAGGCGCGCCGCTACCTGGCCGCCCGCGGGCATCCGGTCCGGCCGTAGGGGCGGCCGGACCGAAACGTGACACCGGGAGAGAACGTGCGCAGAAGGACCATCCACCCGCTGGCCATGCTCGCCCTGCTGGCGCTCCCCGCGCTCCCCGCCTGCGGGGGCGACGGCGACGCCGAAGCGAAGGGCGGCCGACGCGCCGAGGCGGGAGACACCGGCAAGGCCGGCTCGCTCAAGGGGGCGCCGAACGCCCCGCCGATCGCGCCGGCAGACACCGCCACCCGCCGCGTGCGCGACGCGCTGGCCCGGCACGACAGCGCCGCCGCGGACAGCATCGCCAAGGCCGACAGCGTTGCGGAGGCGAGCGGGCAGCCGGTGCGCTTCCGGGCGGGCGAGGACCCGCGCTTTGCCCGGCAGAGCGGGTGGCCGGTGAACTACCCGAAGCCGCTCCCCGGCTCGCTCCTCCCCGAGAAGCGCATCGTCTGCTACTACGGCAACCCCAACTCCGAGCGGATGGGCGCGCTGGGCGAGTTCCCGCGCGACGAGATGCTGCGGCGGCTGCGGGCCGAGGTGGACCGGTGGAACCAGGCGGACCCGCAGCACCCGGTGGTGCCCTGCCTGCACATGGTGACGGTGGTGGCGCAGGGCGACCCGGGGCCCTCCGGCCACTACCGCGCGCAGATGCGCGACACGCAGGTGGACTCCATCTACCAGATGGCGCGGTCGATCAACGGCATCTTCATCATCGACGTGCAGGTGGGCACGGACGACATCCGCAACATCATGCCGCGCTTCGAGAACTTCCTGAAGCGGCCGGACGTGCACTTCGCGGTGGACCCCGAGTTCTACATGCGCGGCGGCGTGCAGCCGGGGCGGCGGATCGGCACCATGCACGCGGCGGACATCAACTACGTCACCGAGCAGCTGGCGCGCATCGTCCGCGAGAACCGGCTGCCGCCGAAGGTGCTGGTGATCCACCGCTTCACCCGCAACATGGTGACGGGGACGGAGGACGTCATCCTGCGTCCCGAGGTGCAGATCGTGATGGACATGGACGGGTGGGGGGCGCCCTGGCTGAAGCGCGACTCGTACCGCGACTACGTGGTGCGCTACCCGGTGCAGTTCACGGGGTTCAAGCTCTTCTACCACAACGACACCAAGAAGGGCGACCCGCTGATGACCCCGGCGGACCTGCTCAAGCTGGAGCCGAAGCCGCTCTACATCCAGTACCAGTAAGAAGTAAGGCCCGCCGGCAGCAGCGGCCGGCGGGCCTTCCGCCCGTAGGGGCGACGCAT
>DASUNK010000007.1:0-3712 GCA_036277195.1 Longimicrobiaceae bacterium
ACACGGCGGCGCAGGCGGACAGCCTGCGCCGCGCGGCGCTCCGCCGGCACCGCGTCACCGAGCGCGACCTGAAGGCGTTCGTGGCCGCGCACGGGCGCGACGCGGCGCTGATGAGCGAGGTGTGGGCGGAGATCGCGGAGAAGGTGGAGCGGGAGGATTCCATCCGGCGGGCGCGGGAGTTCGGCCCTCCCGCCGTCGACACCCCGCGCACCCTGCCGCCGCAGCCTAAGGACCCCCGGCCGGACAGCATCCGCGCGCGCCTCCTCCCGCCGGACGCGCGCGAGATGCAGGACCTCGGCCGCCCCTAGCGGCTCACTCCTCGCGCTCGGCCAGGTCTCCCCAGCGCAGCTTGCGGCGGAGGGTGGAGAAGAAGGTCTGCCCGGGGAAGCGCACCAGCCGCACCGGCCGGGGCGCGCGCCGCACCACCACCGTCTGCCCCGGCACCAGCCGCTCGTTCTCCTGCCCGTCGAGGGTCAGGATCAGCTCCTCGGTGGGCGAGAGCACCTCGATGGTGATGGTCTCGTCCGCCGGGAGCACCAGCGGGCGCACCCCCAGCGTGTGCGGGCAGATCGGCGTGGCCACGATGCAGTCCACCGTGGGCGTCACGATCGGCCCCCCCGCCGAGAGCGAGTACGCGGTGGACCCGGTGGGGGTGGAGAGGATGATGCCGTCCGCGCTGTAGGTGCCCACCTCCTCGTGCTCCGCCCGCACCAGCAGGCGGATGACCCGCGCCGAGCCGCCGTGGTGCAGCACCGCGTCGTTCAGCGCCACGTAGCTGGCGCCGCTCGCGCCGTCCGGCCCTTCCACGCTGGCCGCCAGCGCCATCCGCTCGTCCAGCTCGTAGTCGCCCGCCAGCCAGCGCCCGAACGCCGCCTCCAGCTCCGCCGGGAGCGCCGAGGTGAGGAAGCCCAGGTGCCCCAGGTTGATCCCCAGCACCGGCACCTCCAGCGTGGCCACCAGCCGCGCCCCGCGCAGCAGCGTGCCGTCGCCCCCCAGGGTGAGGAGGAGGTCCAGCTCCCCGTACGCTTCCGGCGCCAGCTCGCGCGCGCCCGGGAGGAGGGGGACGAGCTCGGGCTCGAAGAACAGCTCGGCCCCCTCCCGCTCGGCCACGGAGGCCAGGCGGGCGAGGGCCGCTGCGAACTGCGCGTAGCGCGGGTGGCCGACGACGCCCACCCGGCGCGCGCGCGCCGGCGTCTCAGGCACTCTGCGGGAGGGGGTGCAGCAGGGGGCGGCCCAGCAGCGCGCGGGCACGGGCGGCGATCCCCTCGGCGTCGAGCCCCAGCTCCGCCAGCAGCTCGGCGCGCTCGCCGTGCTCCACGAAGGCGTCCGGCATCCCCAGCGACGCGCCGCGCACCCCCGGCCACCGCTCGGCCACGTGGGCGCGCACGTACGCCCCGAAGCCGTTCACCCCCGTCCCCTCCTCCACCGTCAGCAGGGCGGCGTGCGCGGGGAAGAGCCGCTCCAGCGCCTCCGCGTCGAGCGGCTTGAGGAAGCGGCAGTTCACCACCGTTGCACTCACTCCGTCGCGCGCCAGCGCCTCGGCGGCCGCCAGCGCGGGGAGCACCATCGTCCCCACCGCCAGCACCGCCACGTCCTTCCCCTGCCGCAGCACCTCCCAGGTGCCGTAGGGCACCGCGGGGACCTCGGCCGCCGGGCGGGGGAGCGCCGGCACCGCGTCGCGGGGGATGCGCAGCGAGAAGGGCCCGCCCTGCCACTCGATCCCCAGCCGCAGCAGCCCCACCATCTCCTCCGCGTCCTTGGGCGCGGTGACGGTCATCCCCGGCACGGCCAGCAGGTAGGCGATGTCGAGCCCGCCGTGGTGGGTCTGCCCGTCGTCGCCCGCGATCCCCGCGCGGTCCATCACGAAGGTCACCGGGAGGTTCTGGATGGCGACGTCGTGGACGATGGAGTCGTAGGCGCGCTGCAGGAAGGTGGAGTAGATGGCCACCACCGGCTTGATCCCCTGCGTCGCGAGCCCGGCGGCGAAGGTGACGCCGTGCGCCTCGGCGATCCCCACGTCGAAGAAGCGGTCCGGGTGGGCCTGCTGGAAGAGGTCGGTCCCCGTGCCGGTGGCCATGGCGGCGGTGATCGCCACCACCTCGGGGTACTCGACCGCCAGCGCGGTGAGCGCCTCGCCGAAGGCGTTCTGGTAGCGCGGCAGCCCGCCGGAGGCCTTCTTGAGCGGCGCGCCGGTGGTGCGGTCGAAGCCGCCCTGCGCGTGCCACTTCACCTGGTCCGCCTCGGCGGGGGCGAAGCCCTTCCCCTTCACCGTCACCACGTGCACCAGCCGCGGGCCCTCCAGCCGCTTCACCTGCTCGAAGGTCTCCACCAGCCGCTGCACGTCGTGCCCGTCCACCGGCCCCACGTAGCGGAAGCCCAGCTCCTCGAAGAGCATCCCGGGGATGAGCATCCCCTTCACCGCGTCGTCCCAGCGCACGGCGAACTGCTCCACCATCTCGCCGATGGTGCCCAGCCGCGGCGCGGCGTGGATGATCCGCTTCACCTCCTCGCGCACCTTGTTGTAGAAGGGCGAGGTGCGGATGCCGGTGAGGTACTTGTGCATCGCCCCCACGTTGGGGGAGATGGACATCTCGTTGTCGTTGAGGACGACGATGAGGTCGCGGTCGGTGTGCCCGGCGTTGTTGAGCGCCTCGTAGGGGAGGCCGCAGGTCATGGAGCCGTCGCCGATGACGGCGATGACCTCGAAGTCCTCGCCGCGCAGGTCGCGCGCGGCCGCCACGCCCACGGCGGCGGAGATGGAGGTGCCGGCGTGCCCGGCGCCGAAGACGTCGAACTCGCTCTCGTCGCGGCGGAGGAAGCCGGAGAGGCCGCCCTTCTGGCGGATGGTATGGAAGCGCTCGTTGCGGCCGGTGAGCAGCTTGTGCGGGTACGCCTGGTGCCCCACGTCCCAGATGAGCTGGTCGCGCGGGGTGTCGAAGGCGCGGTGCAGCGCCACGGTCAGCTCCACCGTCCCCAGGTTGGAGCCGAAGTGGGCGCCCTTGTGGGCCGAGACCACGTCGATGATGCGGTCGCGCACCTCGGCGCAGAGCTGGGGGAGCACCTCCGGGGGGAGGGCGCGCACGTCCGCGGGGGTCCTGACCGTTTCGAGAAGCGCCACCTCGGTTCCTTCCTTCGGGTGTCGTGCACGGCGTGCGCACAATCTAGAGGATGCGCCCGCGGCGGGAAACTCCCGCCCCCGCCTCAGCGGCGCCGCTCCACCACCGAGCGGGCGAGCGACTCCAGCTCGGGAGATTCCAGTCCCGCCCCGCGCAGCGCGGCCACGGCGCGGGCGGCGCGCTCGCGGGCCAGCGCGCGGGCCCCGTCCACCCCGTAGAGCGAGGGGTAGGTGGCCTTCCCCAGCGAGCGGTCGCGCCCCGCCGTCTTTCCCAGCGCCTCCGCGCTCCCGGTGACGTCGAGCACGTCGTCGGTGATCTGGAAGGCGAGCCCCAGCTCCTCGCCGTAGACGGTGAGCGCGTCGAGCGCCGCCTCGCCCGCCCCGGCGGCGAGTCCGCCCAGCCGCATCGCCGCCGCCAGCAGCGCCGCCGTCTTGCCGCGGTGGATGCGCTCCAGCCCGGCCGCGTCCACCGGCGCCGCCTCGCCGCGCAGGTCCAGCAGCTGCCCGCCCACCATCCCCCGTGCCCCCGCCGCCCGCCAGAGCTCGCTCGCCAGCCGCGCGCGCAGGTCGGCGTCCGCCCCCCGGGCGGCCGCGCCC
>DASUNK010000008.1:0-10933 GCA_036277195.1 Longimicrobiaceae bacterium
GCGGTCGGTGGTCCCCTGCAGCACCAGCACGGGGACGCGCCCCACCCGGCGCGCGGTGGCGAGCGGATCGTAATCCCAGAAGAAGCGGACCCAGGGCTGCTCGCGCCGCAGCGCCTCGGCCTCGGCGAGCTGCGCGCGGTAGACGGAGTCGCGCTGCTCCGGGCGAATGCTCCCCGCCTGCTCGATCCCGTAGCGGAACTGGTACTCCATCACCTCGCGCCCGGTGCTCCCCGGCCCGGCGAGGAGGACGATCCCGGCCAGCCCCGTGTCGGCGGCCGCGATCATCGGCGCGATCATCCCCCCTTCGCTGAGCCCCACCAGCGCCACGCGCCAGCCGTCGATCTCCCCGCGCCCCCGCAGGTAGGCGATGCCGGCGCGGATGTCGTCGGCGCGGTCGGCGGTGGTGGCCGACGCGAAGTCGCCGGTCGACTCGCCGATGCCGCGGTCGTCCATCCGCAGCACGGCGATCTCCCGCCTCCCCAGCGTATCCGCCACCTGGCGGAAGATGCGGTAGGGACCGCCGTACGGCGTGTTGTTGTCTCGGTCCTGGGGGCTGGACCCGGTGATGGTGACCACGGCGGGGACCGGCCCGCGCGCGCCCTTCGGGAGCGTGAGCGTCCCCGCCAGCGTGTGCCCCGCCGCCGTCCGGATGCGCACCGGCTCGGCCGTGTACGGCGCGCCGGCCGGCGCCGTGTAGTCGAGCGGCGTGGTGGCGAGCAGGCGGTCGGGGATGGACGGCACGCGCTCGATCACCTGCTCGCCCTGCGCCCGGCCGCCGAGGATGGCGCCCTCGGCGTTTACCCGCAGCGCTGCGTCGATGCTGCCGAGCACCACGCGCACCGAGTCGGCGCCGCGGCGCTCCACGACGGCCTCCACCGTCCGGCCCCCGGCACCCAGCAGGAGCACGGGGACCCGCGCCCGCTCTCCCCCGAGCGCCCGCGCCCGGCGGACGATCTGCTCCAGGAGCGAGACCATGGGGATCTGCGGGTGATAGGGGAGCGCGCCCCGCTCGGTGGCGATGCGCTCCACGCGGACGGAGTCGCCGGTGCGCGTCTCGGCGAGCGCGCTGTCGCCGCGGAAGACGAGCACGGCCGCCTGGCGCGGCGCCGCCTCGTCCGACGCGCCCGGCTGGAGCACCCGCACCTCCAGCCGCTCGACGGTGGCGTCGGCGGCCAGCGTGGCGCGGTAGGTGAGCGGGACGCGCTTCTGCGCGAGCACCCTTCCCTCCACCATTCTCGGGGCGCGGGAGAAGCGCTCCACGATCACGGTGTCGCTGCCCCGGATCAGCAGGAAGCCCCCCTGGGCGGCGAGCGGCGGAGCGGCGAGCGTGAGCAGCGCGGCGGCGAGCGGCAGGATGCGCATGGGGAACGTCGAGCGAGGTGAAAGTGCGGCCGGCGATCGACGCGCGGTCCGGCGCAACATCCACGCCTGCAAAGCCTGCCGCCGGGACCCTGCGCAAGGGCCCCGGCGGCGGAATCGTCCCGCGTGAGCGCGGCTACGGGACGAAGCGGATGTAGTCGATATGGAAGGTGGGCTGCGGGACGCCGTCGCCGTCCTGCACCACCAGCTTGATGATCGGGAGGGTGGTCACGCCCACGGCCGAGAGCGGGATGCTGACCTTGCGCCAGGTGTTGGCCGCCACCCCTCCGCCCTCCACGTAGTCGTCGACCTTCACCTTGGTGAGCCAGGCGCCCGTATCGCCCAGGTGGACCCTGAGGTCCTGCCCGCCGGCGGTGCCGCCGTGGACGTAGAACTCCAGCTTCGTCAGCCCGGACGGGTTGATCCCGCTGGCGTGGCGCAGGTACATCCCGCCCCAGGCGGCCGTGTACGTCCCGGCGATCGCCTTGGTCCCCTGGTACACCGGCGAGGTGCTGGCGAAGTTCAGGCTGACGTCCCACGACCAGTCGGCCCACCCGGACGTCAGCGCGTCGTCGTACACCACCCGCGTGGGGTCGTACGGCGGCACGGGCGAGTTCATCGCCTCCTGGATGGCGTCCAGCAGGCTGATGCTGGCCAGCGTGGTGTCCTGCGTGAGCTCCCAGATCCCCACCCCGCTCCCCCGCTGCAGGCTGAGCGTGGTCTTCTGCTTGATGGTGTTCAGGCCGTTGTAGTGGAAGCCGCCGCTCTCGTCCTTGTTCGGCGCCTGCGCGTCGTCGCGGACGATGGTGCGGTACGCCTTGTAGCCGTCCGCCGAGTCGCGCCCGTAAAAGGGTACGCCCAGCACGGCCTTGGACTGCGGGAGCCCGCGCGCCAGCCAGTAGTCGAGCGACTGCTCCGCGTACGCGAAGGTCGAATGCGGGGTGCCGCCGTCGTAGGCCATCAGCACCAGGAAGTCGACGTAGCCGAAGACCTCGGAGAGGATGCCGTTGCCGTAGTAGCTGGTGGCCGCCACGGCCGCGGTGAGCAGCTTGCTGCGGCTGTGCATCTCCGTGCTCAGCTGGCTCATCAGCGCGGCGTAGTTGGTGGCCTCAGCAGTTCCGGCGTCGGGATATTCCCAGTCGATGTCCACCCCGTCGAGCCCGTAGTTGGTGACGAAGGTTACGACGTTGTTCACGAAGGTGGTGCGGGTGGAGGAGCTGGCGGCCATCTGCACGAAGCCGGAGTCGTCGCCGTCGCTCCAGCCGCCGATGGAGATGAGCACCTTCACCCCGGCGGCGTGCGCCTTCGTCACCAGGCTGGTGAGCCGCGCGTCGCCGCTCATCGGCAGCCCGGTCAGGCCCCCGGCGGGGGTGGGGTCGATGAAGGCATAGTTGATGTGGGTGAGCTTGCTGTAGCGGATGGAGTCGAGCGACCCCGAGTACCAGGTGGGCAGGTAGGCGACCACCCGCGAGGTGGTGGGGTTCATGGCCAGATCAGGCGTCTTCCCTACCCCGATCTCCCCCGCGGACGGGCCCGTCGGCGCGTCCGAGCACGCGGCGAGGGTGGCAAGAAGCGCCGCGGCGAAGAAAGCCCTGTTGCACCGCATACGACCCCCAGCGTGAAGAGTGCCCGCCGCCGGACGTTCCCCCGTCCGGACGTGCAGGGCCCCTGGGCAAATTATGTGCTAAGAAGATGAACCTAAGACAAAACATATCAACGGGTTACAGAGTAAACAAAATCCCCCCTCACATGCGGAAAACGAAACAGCCGCCCGACGCTGTATCGCGTCGAGCGGCCGTCTGCGAAAGGGGTGAGCGAGGGGACTTGAACCCCCGACCTCCAGGGCCACAACCTGGCGCTCTAACCGACTGAGCTACGCCCACCGTGATGCCTTCGCGCGCGCCCAACAGGGACGCGCGCGAAGACGGATAAATTTGCGAGCGAAGCCGTGATTACGCAAGTGGTCCCCTCACCGCGAGTTGCATCGCACCCCGGGGCGTGCGAACGGCTCAGCAGTAGACGTCGTAGCTGTCGCACGGGAAGTTGCCCCCCTTGCGAAGCGACGGGCGGGGACACCACTGGCACAGCGTCTCCGAGCAGTCGGTGCAGTCGGTGTGGCCCGCGCTCGGGCAGTCATAATCGGTGTCCCAGCACGACCAGTACGAGCGCGCCTGGACAGTGCCGCTGTTCCACGCGGCGTCCCGTGACGGTGAGAACGACTCGACCTCCAGCTCCTCCAGGTCCAGCTTCAGCTTGCGCGACTTCGCCTCCATACCCGCATCCCTCCACGTTCGGTGTGACCTGCCACGGGGCGAGCGCCCCCGCGACGACAGGATCGCGCCGCCCGCCGGCGAGGGGTAGCTGGATGGGTTGAGCGACCCGGGACGGGGACGAGGGCACCAGGAGAGGGACGAGCGTCGAGCAGCGGGACCGGAGCCTAAACGCAAGAACCCCGCGACCGCTGCGCGTGCAGCGATCGCGGGGGATCTTCATCGGCCTACGCGCCAGATAGGACTCGAACCTATGACCTACGGCTTAGAAGGCCGTTGCTCTATCCAGCTGAGCTACTGGCGCAGGATCATCGGCACAGTCGGGGCGCCCGGATTCGAACCGGGGACCTCCTGCTCCCAAAGCAGGCGCGCTAACCGGACTGCGCTACGCCCCGGAGCGCTACAAGCTAGAAGATACAAGGGTTTCCGTCAACCCCGCGCCAGCGCGCGCACCGCCTGCCGCACCGCCTTGCCGCGGTGGCTGACCTCGTTCTTCCGCTCCGCGGGAAGCTCCCCGAAGGTGCGCTTCTCCTCCGGGAGATAGAAGAGCGGGTCGTACCCGAAGCCGCCCGTCCCGCGCGGCGCGGTAAGGACCACCCCCTCGCACTCGCCGCGGAAGACCGCCTCGCGCCCGTCCGGCCAGGCCAGGGCGGCGGCGCAGACGTAGCGGGCCGTCCGCCCCGCCTCGGGGATGCCGGCCAATCGCTCCAGCAGGAGCGCGTTGTTGGCCTGGTCCTGCGCCACCCCGCGCTCCGGCGCGTCCGGCGCAAAGCGGCGCGAGTGCACCCCCGGCGCCCCGCCGAGCGCGTCCACGCAGATCCCCGAATCCTCCGCCAGCGTGAGCCGCCCCGTGCGCCCGGCGAACCAGCGGGCCTTGGCGAGCGCGTTCTCCTCGAAGGTGGCGAAGGCCTCCAGCGCGTCCTCCTCGGCGGATTCGGGGAAGCCCGCCGCGTCCAGCCCCTCCAGCTCCACCGCCGGCCACGCCGCCAGGATCTCGCGAAGCTCGCGCACCTTCCCCGGGCTGCGCGTGGCGAGGAGGAGCCGCACCCGCTCCGTCACGCCCCCACCGCGGCGCGCTGGGCGCGGTTCAGCTCGCGGATGGCGGCGGACATCCGCTCCACCAGCTCCGCCAGCTGCGCGGGCGAGAGGTCGCCCTGCTCGCCGGTGCCCTGGATCTCGATGATGCCGCCCGACTCGCGCGCCACCAGGTTGAGGTCCACCTCGGCGCCGGAGTCCTCGGCGTAGTCCAGGTCCAGCAGCACGCGCCCGCCCACCACGCCGGCGCTGACCGCCGCCACGAACTCGCGGAAGGGCGAGGCGGGGAGCCCGGCCCGCTCCGCCAGCCAGGCGCAGGCGTCGTGGAGGGCCACGGCGCCGCCGGTGATGGAGGCGGTGCGCGTGCCGCCGTCGGCCTGCAGCACGTCGCAGTCGACGGTGACGGTCCACTCGCCCAGGGCGGCCAGGTCCACGCAGGCGCGCAGGCTGCGGCCGATGAGGCGCTGGATCTCCTGGGTGCGCCCGCCCACCTGCCCGCGCTCGCGGCGGTTGCGGTCGTGCGTGGCGCGGGGGAGCATGGCGTACTCGGCCGTCACCCACCCCTTCCCCGTTCCCTTGCGCCACGGGGGCACCCCCGGCTCCGCCGAGGCGGTGCAGAGCACGCGGGTGCGTCCCGCGGTGACCAGGCACGAGCCCTCGGCGTACTCGGCCACGCCGCGCTCCAGCCGCAGGGGGCGGAGCCCCTCCGGCCGGCGGCCGCCGGCGCGCTCGTTCTCGATGTCGGGCATGGGATCACGCGTTGGAGGATGAGGATTCCAGCAGCCCGGCGGCCAGCTCCGCGACGCGCGCGGAGGCGCCGGGCCCGCCCAGCTTCGCGCGGATCTCCGCCAGCCCCTGGAGCATGGCCCGGCGCTCGGGCGAGCCCTCGTCGAGGAGCGGGAGGAGCGCGTCGGCCAGCGCGCGCGGGGTGGCGGCGTGCTGCACCAGCTCGGGCGCCACCCGCCGCCCCGCGATCAGGTTGGCCAGGGCGATGTGCGGCACCTTCACCACCCGCGCCGCCAGGGCGTAGCTGAGCGGGTTCATCCGGTACGCCACCACCAGCGGGGTGCCGGCCAGCGCGGCCTGCAGCGTGGTGGTGCCGCTCTTCACCAGCGCGGCCGCCGCGTACGCCAGCAGCCCGCCGGCGCTCGGCACCCGCGGCCAGGGCGCGCCCGCGTAGACGGAATCGTCCAGCGCGGAAGGGACCCCGATCACCGGCTGCACCTCCGGGCGGCGCTCCACCACCCGCCGCGCCGCCTCTGAAAACGGCGCGAGGTGACGCCGTACCTCCTGCGCCCGCGAGCCGGGGAAGAGCGCCAGCACCGGGCGCGCGGGGTCGAGCCCGTGCGCGGCCGCCCACTCCGCCCGCGGGAGCCCGGGCGCGGGCGCCTCCAGCAGCGGGTGCCCCACGAAGCGCGCCGTCACCCCCGCCTCGCGGAAGAACGCCTCCTCGAAGGGGAGGATCACCGCCACCTCGTCCGCGTCGCGCGCCAGGTCGCGGACGCGGCTCCGGTGCCACGCCCACACCTGCGGGGCGATGTAGTAGAGCACGCGGAGCCCCCGGCCGCGGGCGTGCCGCGCCAGGCGCAGGTTGAAGCCGGGGTAGTCGATGGGGATCACCAGGTCCACCCGCTCCTCCCGCAGCGCGGCGAAGACCCGCTTGCGCAGCCGCAGGAAGAAGGGGAGGTGGCGGACGACCTCGGCGAAGCCCATCACCGCCAGCTCCTCCAGCCCCGCCAGCAGCCGCACCCCCTCCGCCGCCATCCGCGGCCCGCCCAGCCCCACCAGGTGCACGCCGGGGAGGCGCGCCCGCAGCGCCTGGGCCAGCGCGGCGCCGTGCAGGTCGCCGGACTCCTCGCCGGCGGAGATGAAGATCGTGGGGGGGGAGGGAGCCGGGGCGGGCGCGCTCACGGCCGGCCGTAGGCCACGCGCAGCAGCCAGTAGATGGCGGCGAGCACCGCCAGCAGCATCAGCACCAGCCGCCACACCGAGGGCGGCCGGGCGCCGCCGTAGTGGCCGGGCCTACGCCGTTCCGGCCAGGGCGACAGCATGCCGGTCGATGCTCTCCATGATGCGCAGCGCCACCGCCAGCGCGTCGCGCCCGTCGCGGCCGCTCACCACCACCGGCCGCTCGCCCCGCACCGCCGCGATCCATGCCTCCAGCTCGGCGCGCAGCGGCTCCGCGCCGTCGGAGGAGAGCTCCACCCGCTCCACGATGTTCATCAGCGAGAGGAGGCTCAGGTCGCCCTCGGGGAGGGTGGCGCCCTGCTTCAGCCGGAGGAACTCGCCCGTCCCCTTGGCCAGGTCCAGGCTGATGTAGCCGGAGTGCTGGAAGAAGCGCACCTTGCGCATGCGCTCGAAGCTCACCCGGCTGGCGGTGATGTTGGCCACCGCCCCGCCCGCGAAGCTCACCCGCGCGTTGGCGATGTCGGCGCTCCCGGTGAGCACCGGCACCCCCACCGCGTCCAGGTGCTCCACCGGGCGGCCCACCAGCCCCAGCACCAGGTCGATGTCGTGGATCATCAGGTCCAGCACCACGGCCACGTCCGTCCCCCGCGGCCCGAAGGGCGCCAGCCGGTGCGACTCGATGAAGCGCGGCTCCTCCAGGTACGCCTCGCACGCCCGCAGCGCGCCGTTGAAGCGCTCCACGTGCCCGGTGGCCACGGTGAGCCCGCGCGCCTCGGCCGCCTCCACGATGCGGTCGGCCTCCTCCAGCGAGGAGGCGATCGGCTTCTCGATCAGGAGGTGCACCCCCGCCTCCAGCGCCGCCAGCGCCACCTCCGCGTGCGCGGTGGTGGGGACAGCGACCACGGCGGCGTCCACCCCGGCCAGCAGCTCCGCCTGCGAGCGGAAGGCGCGCACCTCCAGCTCGGAGGCCACCTGCGCCAGCCGGGCGGCGGAGGTGTCGAACACCCCCGCCAGCACGGCGCCCGGCACCTCGCGCAGGATGCGGGCGTGGTGGAATCCCAGGCTCCCCACCCCCAGCACGCCCACGCGCACGGGTGCGCTCACGCCCCCACCCCGCGGTGGCTCTCCTCGAAGAAGGAGAGGAAGACCTCCACCTCGGGGAGGGCCCGCAGCTCCTCGCGGGCGAGCGCCAGCGCCTGCGTGGTGTTGTGGCTGGAGGCGAAGAAGAGCCGGTACGCCCGCTTCAGCTCGCGCCGCACCTCCTCCGAGAAGCCGCGCCGCTGCAGCCCCACCGAGTTCAGCCCGTAGAGCTGCATCGGGCTCCCCGCCGCCTTCACGTACGGCGGCACGTCCTTGGCCACCCGCGTGGCCCCGCCCACGAAGGCGTGCGCCCCGATGCGCACGAACTGGTGGATCGGCGTCAGCCCGCCCACGATGGCCCAGTCGCCGATGGTGACGTGGCCGGCCATGTTGACCGCGTTGCTGAGGATGACGTGGTCGCCGAGCTGGCAGTCGTGCGCCACGTGCGTGTACGCCATCAGCATGCAGTCGCTCCCCACCGAGGTGTGCCCCAGCGCCGCGGTGCCGCGGTTGAGGGTGGCGTACTCGCGGATGACGGTGCGGTCGCCCACCACCAGCCGGGTGGGCTCGCCCAGGTACTTGAGGTCCTGGGGATCCGTCCCCAGCACCGCGCCGTGCGAGAGGACGCAGTCCTCGCCCACGCGGGTGTCGCGCTCCACCAGCACGTGCGCCGCCAGGCGGGTGCGCGCGCCGATGCTCACGTTGGGGCCGACGATGGAGTAGGGCCCCACCACCACGCCCTCGCCCAGCTCCGCCGACTCGTCGACGAGGGCGGTGGGGTGGATGGCGGTCTCGGTCTCGGTAGCCATGCCGGGGCGCCTCAGCGGTCCACCACGCGGGCCATCATCTCGGCCTCGGCCACCACGTGGCCGTCGACCGTGCCCACGCCCTTCATGCGGCAGGTGGCGCCGCGGATCTGCAGCACCTCCACCTCGAAGCGGATCTGGTCGCCCGGGGTGACGGGCCGCCGCCACTTCACGTTGTCGAGCGACATGAAGTAGACGACCTTGTCGTCCAGGTTCTCCATGGTCTCCAGCACCAGCAGGCCGCCCACCTGCGCCATCGCCTCGATGATGAGCACCCCCGGCATGATCGGCCGCCCGGGGAAGTGCCCCACGAAGAACGGCTCGTTGATGGTCACGTTCTTGAGCCCCACGATCCGCTTCCGCTCCTCGAACTCGACGATGCGGTCCACCAGCAGGAAGGGGTAGCGGTGCGGGAGGTACTGGAAGATCTGCTCGATGCTGAGGATGGGGCGGGCCAGCGCCTTGCGCCCGGCGCGCGCCACCAGCTCGCGGGCCAGGGCCACGTTCCCCTGGTGCCCGGGCTTCTCGGCTACCACGTGGGCGTGCAGGCGGGCGCCCACCAGCGCCAGGTCGCCGATGATGTCGAGCGTCTTGTGGCGGACGAACTCGTCGGCGAAGCGCAGCGGCGGCTCGTCCATCACTCCCGTCTCGGTGAGCACCAGGGCGTTGGCGAGCGAGCCGCCCATGGCGCGCCCCCGGTCGCGCATGGCCTGCACCTCGTGCTCGAAGCAGAAGGTGCGGGCCGGGGCCAGGTCGCCGGCGAAGGCGGCGGGCTCGATGCGGAAGGAGGCGAACTGCCGCCCGATGCGGGGGTGGGTGAAGTCGATGGTGGTGGAGACGCGGTACTCGCCGGCGGGGGCCACCACGTACTCGGCGGCGCCCTTCACCAGGGAGAAGGTCTCGTCCACGGCGATGAAGCGGGCCGGGGCGTCCTGCTCCTGCACCCTGCAGCGGGTGAGGAGGTCGGCGAAGGGGCCGGCGCTCCCGTCGCCGGCGGGGACCTCGCCCTCGTCGAGCTCCACCACCAGGTTGTCGACGCCGAAGGCCACCACGGCGGCCATCAGGTGCTCCACGGTGTGGACCCGGGCGTCGCCCTGGGCGATGGTGGTCCCCCGGTCGGTGCCCACCACGTGCTGCACCAGGGCGGGCACCTCGGCGGCGCCCTCCAGGTCGGTGCGGCGGAAGACCACGCCCTGCCCCACGGCGCCGGGGAGGAGGCGCATGCGCACGGCGACCCCCGTGTGCAGCCCCACGCCCTCCATCTCGCCCGGCCCCGCGATGGTGTTCTGTCTGGGTGTCGTCGGCATCTATCGCTGCAGTGTCGCCCCGTCTCGTCTACTTCCCCCCGCCCTTCCCGAACACGGCCTCCTCCAGCGCCTTGAGGCGGCGGATCAGCTCGGGGAGCTTGAAGAGCCCGGCCTGCGCCCGCAGCGCCTCGCGGTGCGGCCGCGCCGGGTACCCCGAGACCGTCTCGCCCGGCGCCACGCTGGCGGTGACCCCCGCCTGCGCCCCCACCCGCGCCCCGGCCCCGATCTCGATGTGCCCCTGCACCCCCACCTGCCCTCCCAGCACCACCCCGTCGCCCACCCGGGTGCTCCCCGAGATCCCCACCTGCGACACCAGGATGCAGTGGCGCCCGATGCGGCAGTTGTGCCCGATCATCACCAGGTTGTCGATCTTCGTCCCCTCGCCCACCACGGTGTCGCCGATCGAGCCGCGGTCGATGGTGGTGTTGGCCCCCACCTCCACGTCGTCGCCGATCACCACCCTCCCCACCTGCGGCACCTTGCGGTGGCGCCCGCCCTCGAAGACGAAGCCGAAGCCGTCCGCTCCCAGCCGCGCGCCGGCGTGCACGATGGCGCGCGCGCCCACGATCACCCCGTCGTAGAGGGTGGCGTGGGAGTGGACCACCGCGTCCTCGCCCAGCTCGCACTCCCGCCCCACCACCGCCTGCGCCCCCACCCGCGCCCCGGGGCCCACGCGCGTCCCCTCGCCGATCACGGCGTAGGGGCCGACGCTGGCGGTGGCGTGCACCTCGGCGCCCTCCCCGACCACCGCCGTGGGGTGGACGCCGGGGTCCGGGCGCCGCTCGGGGTAGAGCACCGGGAGGAGGCGCGCCAGGGCGCGGCGCGGGTCGTCCACGCGCACCGCCGCCATCCCCGCGGGGAGGGGGGCCTCGGCGCCGCGCGCCACCAGCACCGCCCCGGCGCGGGAGGAGGCAATGTACGGGAAGTAGCGGGCTTCGGCAACGAACGAGAGCTGGTCGGGCCCGGCCTCGTCGAGCGGCGCCACCCCGCGCACCACCCGCGCGGGGTCGCCGTCCGCCTCGCCTTCCGCGATGCGCGCCACCTCGGCCAGCGTCAGCTCCGGCATGGGCTCTCCCCCGGAAACGCGAAGGCGCCCGCGGCCGGCCGGCCGCGGGCGCCTTCGCGTTTCCGGGGGAGAGCCCATGCCGGAGCTGACGCTGGCCGAGGT
>DASUNK010000009.1:0-8358 GCA_036277195.1 Longimicrobiaceae bacterium
GCTCGGCGGGCGGCTGCGCGCCGCGCTCGGGCGGCGGCCGCGCGGCGGGGGCGTGTACCTCGACGGCGGCTTCGGGGTGGGGAAGACGCACCTGCTGGCGGCGCTCTGGCACGCGGCGCCGCGCCCCTCCGCCTACCTCAGCTTCGACGAGCTGGTGTACACCCTCGGGCTGCTGGGGGTGGAGGGCACGCGCCGGGCGTTCCGGGGGCGGCACCTGGTGGCGGTGGACGAGTGGGAGCTGGACGACCCCGGCAACCTGAAGCTGGCGCTGGCCTTCCTCCGCGGCGTCCTGGCCGACGGCATCCGCGTGGCCGCCACCTCCAACACCGTCCCCGACGAGCTGGGGCGGGGGCGCTTCGACCAGAAGCGCTTCGCCGCCGAGGTGGAGGAGCTGGCCGGCGCCTTCGAGACGCTCCCGGTGGCGGGCGAGGACTACCGCCACCGCCGCTTCGAGGCGGACCCCGGCCGTGCCTGTTTCCTGGAGCGCGCGGAGATGGACGCCGCCGTGCGCGCGGCTCCCCCGCGGGCGCTGCACGTGGAGTTCGGCGCGCTGCTGCGGGGGCTCGGCGAGCTGCACCCGATCCGCTACTTCGCGCTGGTGGAGGCGCTCGACGCCCTCCTGCTGGAGGAGGTGGCGCCGCTGGACGACCTGTACGCCGCTCTGCGCTGGGTGCACTTCGTGGACAAGCTGTACGACGGCGCCGTGCCGCTGGCCGCCACCTCCACCGCGGCGCTGGGGGCGCTCTTCCCGCCCGCGTTCCTGGCGGGGGCGTACGGCAAGAAGTTCTCGCGCTGCCTGTCGCGCCTGGAGGAGATGCTGGGCGAGCGGTGACGGGGCGCCGGAAGCCGTCATACTTTCGTACCGCTCCCGCCCGCACTATCATGGTGCGCGGCCCGCACCCCCTCCCCGGGCCTCCATCCCCCGCGTCACCCCTTCATAGCCCAGGAGATCCCCCATGTCCCCGCGCAGCATCGAGCGCATGACCAGCAACGGCTTCATCCTCGGCGGCATCTTCGTGGCCGGGTGGACCCTCATCTCGCCCTGCTGCAGCTTCGCCGGCGCGGAGCACGGCGCCAGCACGCAGTGGGTCATCGCCCACACCTCGCACTACCTGGCCGCGCTCTGCATGCTCTTCGGGATCCTGGGCCTGTGCGTGCAGCGGCTGACGCAGGCCGGCAAGTTCGAGACGATCGCGCTCCTGGGCTTCACCTTCTCGATGTGGATCTACGGCGGCACGGGGGCCATCACCTCGCGGGTGTGGCCGATGATCGCCGAGCACGCGGGGTTCATCGTGGAGCCCACCGGGCCGATGTTCAAGCCGATTCCCGAGCCGCTGCAGGTCATCGCCGTGCCCGCGCTGGCGTTCGGGGTGGCGGCGCTGGGGCTCGCGATGCACAAGGCGGGGCTCTTTCCCAGGGCGGGGCTGATGGTGCTGCTGCTGGGGGCGGCGTTCTTCATGGTTCCCACCCCGCCGCTGGCCCCGCTCCCCTGGTTCTTCTTCCCCGCGGCCGGCGCGGTCACCGGGCTGGGGCTGGTCTGGCTGGGGTTCTCGCTGCGCGGCGGCGCGGCCCCCGCCGCCTTCCGGGCGGAGTCCGCCCCCCGGCCGGCCGGGGACCCGGTCCCGGTCTGAGGCCCCCTCCCGCCAAGCAGCGAGCCCCTCCCCCGCGCCGCGGGGGAGGGGCTCGCCGGTTTCCGGATCGGGCGTGCGGCTCAGGCCGCCTTCGCCTTCCCGGCCAGCTGCTTGAGCGCGCGCACCGCGTTCTTCTCCAGGAACTTCGCCATCTCCTCCTCCTCCAGCAGGTTCTCCTGGAGGATGGAGACGCACTCCATCTCCCCCAGCGCGGTGGCGATGGCGATGGCCGTGCGGTACCCCGCGATCTCGTAGTGCTCCACCCGCAGCCCCGAGCCCAGGTCGAACGCCTCCAGCATCGGCTTGCTGGGCTTCTCCTCCTGCTTGAACGAGTCGTGCTCTTCGCGCAGGCCGATGATCCCGGGGCACTTCTCCGCCTTCGGCTTCTCGCCGATGGACTCGAACGCCCGCTCCAGCCGCTGGATCTGCCCCTCCGTCTCGCCCCGGTGCTCCTCCAGGCGAGCCTTCATGTCGGGACTGTTCACTTCCTTGATCACCTTCCCCAGCATGGTGACGATGCGCCGCTCGGCGTAGAGCAGGTCCGCCAGCTCGTGCGTGAGGAGCTCCTTCATTTCCGTGACTGCCATTCCCTTGTGTCCTTCCGTTCAGATGGCCCGCGAGCGCCGGCCCGCGATGAGCCGGTAGATGAAGAGCAGGATGAGCGCGCCCACGACGGAGCCGATGAGCCCCACGCGGTTGTCGTCGCCGCCGAAGAGCATCCCGCCCAGCAGCGAGCCCGCGATCCCGAGCAGGATGGTGACGATGATGCCACCCGGGTCCCGCCCCGGCATGATCAGCTTGGCGATGGCGCCCGCGATCAGCCCGATGAGGATCATCCAGATGAATCCCATGTTCCCCTCGCCGTAAGGTGTGAGCCTCCGGGCGGCCCACCCGCCCCGCCCGCCGCGGCGGGGGAACGCAAATCAGGTGCCGGAGAGGGCGGGGAAGTGGACGGGAGGCCCTACTCGTCGTCGGGAACGGAGCCGCGCAGGCGCTTGGTCTCGGCGCGGCGCTTCTTGGCCCGCAGCCGCGCCTCCTTCACCGCACGGGGCGGGCGCGTCTGCTTGCGCGGCCGGGGCACCACCAGCGCCTGCCGCAGCAGCGCCGCGAAGCGCTCCACCGCCGCCTCGCGGTTCTGGTGCTGGCTGCGGTGCTCGCTGGAGGCCAGCAGGAGCACCCCCTCGGCGTTGACGCGGTTGGCCAGCTTCTCGCGCAGGCGCGCCCGCTGCTCCTCGGTCACGCTCGGCGAGCCGGCCAGGTCCCAGGCCAGCTCCACCCGGGTGGAGGAGGTGTTGACGTGCTGCCCGCCGGGGCCGCCCGAGCGGGTGGCGCGGAAGGTCAGCTCCGCCCGGGGGATCCAGAGCGAGTCGTTGATGGCGATGAGCTGCGGCTCGTCGGACATGCGGGGGTCGAGGGTTTGACGCGGCGCGGGTGGGCGCGGCAATCTACGCCGGGCACGCTCCTCGCAAAGCCCGCTCCATCCGCGAGCAAGCCACAGGAGAAGGAATGAGCCAGCCGTCGCCCGTGCTCCCCCGCCCGTCCGTCCGGGCCGAACGTCCCCGCCACTACCACCTGATCGGCATCGCCGGCACCGCCATGGCCTCGCTGGCGGGGCTGCTGCGCGCGGCGGGGCACACCGTCACCGGCTCCGACGAGAACGTGTATCCCCCCATGAGCGACCAGCTGCGCGCCCTGGGGATCTCCTACCGCGAGGGGTACGGGCCCGCCAGCCTGGAGCCCCGGCCGGAGCTGGTGGTGGTGGGGAACGCCATCAGCCGCGGCAATCCCGAGCTGGAGGCGGTGCTCGACGCGCGCATCCCCTACACCTCGGCGGCCGCCACGGTGAAGGAGGAGTTCCTGCGCACCCGCCACGTGCTGGCGGTGGCGGGGACGCACGGGAAGACGAGCACCACCTCGCTGCTGGCGTGGGCGCTGGAGGCCGCGGGATTGAACCCGTCGTTCCTGGTGGGGGGCGTGGCCGAGAACTTCGGCACCTCGTTCCGGCTGACGGACTCGCCCTACTTCGTGGTGGAGGCCGACGAGTACGACACGGCGTACTTCGACAAGGGCCCCAAGATGTGCACTACCTGCCGCACACGGCGGTGGTGAACAACATCGAGTTCGACCACGCGGACATCTACCGCGACGAGGAGGCGTACCGCTTCGCCTTCGCCCGCTTCATCAACCTGGTGCCCCGCAGCGGCACCCTGGTGGCGGGGTGGGACTCGCCGCTGGTGCGCGAGCTGGCGCCCGCCTCGTTCGCGCCCGTGGAGTCGTTCGCCTATGGCGACCCCGCGGCCGCGGGCGGGGGGCACCCGCGCTGGAGCGCCGAGGGGGTGGAGTTCGGTCCCGAGGGGAGCCGCTTCACCGTGGTGCACGCCGGCGCCGAGTGGGGGGTGGTGGAGACGCCGCTCACCGGCGCTTTCAGCGTGCGCAACTGCCTGGCGGCGGTGGCGGCGGCCGAGTCGGTGGGAGCGGACCGCGCCGGGGTGCGCGAGGGGCTGCGCACCTTCCGCAGCGTCAAGCGGCGGATGGAGGTGCGCGGCGAGGTGGGCGGGGTGCTGGTGATCGACGACTTCGCGCACCACCCCACCGCCGTGCGCGAGACGATCGAGGCGGTGCGGCAGAAGTACGCCGGGCGGCCGGTGGTGGCCGTCTTCGAGCCGCGCAGCTACACCGCCCAGCGGCGCGAATTCCAGGAGCCGTACCAGCAGGCCTTCGCGGGGGCGGACCGGGTGGTGCTCGCCGGCCTCTTCCACCCCGAGCGCTACACCGCGCAGACGGCGATCGACCCGCTGGCGATGGTGGAGCACTGGCGGGGGGCGGGGAAGGACGCGCACTACCTGCCGGGCGCGGACGAGATCGTGCGCTTCCTGGTGCCCACGCTGCGCGGCGGCGAGGTGGTGCTGGTGATGTCGAACGGCGGCTTCGGCGGCATCCACGGCAAGCTGCTGGAGGCGCTGGCGGCGCGCGCCTGAAATCGGTCGCACTTCGCACTTCGCACTTCGCACTTCGCACTTCTCCGGGCGCACTTCCTGCGTTGCTCGCCACCCCCGGCGGAACGGGCGCAACTGCAACGGAGGAATGGAGATGGGCATCAAGCTGAAGCCCCTGGCGGAGCAGGTGGTGGTGGTCACCGGCGCCTCCAGCGGGATCGGGTTGGCCACGGCGCGCGAGGCCGCCCGGCGCGGGGCGCGGGTGGTGCTGGCCGCCCGCGACGAGCCGGAGCTGCGGCGCATCTGCGACGAGATCCGCACCGCGGGCGGCGAGGCCGTGTACGCGGTCTGCGACGTGGCGGACCCGCAGCAGGTGTGGGAGGTGGCCGAGACCGCCGTCCGCGAGTTCGGCGGCTTCGACACCTGGGTGAACAACGCCGGCGTCTCCATCTACGGCGAGCTGGAGAACGTGCCGCTGGAGGACGCGCGCCGCCTGTTCGACGTGAACTACTGGGGGATGGTGCACGGCTGCATGGCCGCGCTCCCGCACCTGCGGCGCGAGGGCGGGGCGCTGGTCAACGTCGGCAGCATCGTTTCGGACCGGGCCATCCCGCTGCAGGGGCACTACAGCGCCAGCAAGCACGCGGTGAAGGGGTACACCGACGCCCTGCGGGTGGAGCTGGAGCACGAGGGCGCACCCGTCTCGGTGACCCTGGTCAAGCCCGGCGCCATCGACACGCCCTACCCGCAGCACGCCCGCAACCTGATGGACGTGGAGCCCAAGCACCCGGACCCGGTGTACGCGCCGGAGCTGGTGGCGGACGCCATCCTGCACTGCGCCGAGCACCCGCGGCGGTCGCTGACGGTGGGCGGCGGCGGGCGGATGCACTCCATGCTGGGGGTGCTGGCGCCGCCGCTGGCGGACCGGTACATGGAGTCCATGTTCGAGGGGCAGCGGCGGGAGGAACCCACCCGGCGCAGCCGGCGCGACACCCTCTTCCAGCCGCCGCGCCGCAACGGCCGCGAGCGGGGGGACCACCCCGGCCGCGTGCGCGAGACCAGCGCCTACACGGCGGGCGCCATGGGGGGGAAGACGGCGCTGGCGCTGGCGGCGGTAGGGGCGGGGCTGGCGCTGGCCGCGGGCACGGGCCTCCTCCGCGGCCGCGACGACTGAGCCATCCGCCGGCCGCAACGCACGGGAGGGGGCGCGGAATCCGCGCCCCCTCCCGCGTATCTCCTCCCTGCGCCGAACTCCACCCTTGCGTCCGCGCGCGGAGCCCGCCTACTTAGCTGCCGTTCCCTCCAGCTTCTCCTCCGCGGTGCCTGCAGGACCACCCTCACCACGGGAGGTCGTCGTGACCGCACTGGGCTCGCTCTGGCTCCCCATCCTGCTCTCCGCGGTAGCCGTCTTCATCGCCAGCTCCCTCATCCACATGGCGCTGCCCTGGCACAAGAACGACTATCCCGCCCCGCCGGACCAGGACCGGGTGATGGACGCGCTCCGCCCCTTCGCCATCCCCCCGGGCGACTACATCATGCCCCGCGCTGCCACCCCGGCGGAGATGCAGACGGAGGAATTCGCCGAGAAGCTGCGGCAGGGGCCGGTCGTGGTGATGACGGTGCTCCCGAACGGCCAGTGGACCATGGGGAGGAACCTCATCCTCTGGTTCCTCTACTCGCTGGTGGTCAGCCTCTTCGCCGCGTACGTGGCGGGGAGCGCGCTCCCGCCGGGCGCCCCGTACCTGAGGGTGTTCCGCTTCGCGGGCGTGGCCGCGTTCCTGGGATACGCGGTGGCGCTGTGGCAGATGTCGATCTGGTGGCGCCGGTCATGGAGCATCACCGTCAAGGCGACGATCGATGGGCTGATCTACGCGCTGCTGACGGCGGGCGTCTTCGGCTGGCTCTGGCCGCGGTAGGCCTGTCTCGACAGCGTCCGGGTTTCTATATAGATTAGGACGCGAGCCGTTCTGTCGTCCATTTGTCGTGAGGCGCCCGTGGCGAAGCGAGCCGTCGACGTGGTGAACACCCGTGACCAGCACGTGCGCTGGAACGGGGAGGCGTGGATCGTCCGTGCCGCTCGCGCGCGCCGTCCGACCGCGGTGTGCGGCACGAAGGAAGAGGCGATCGAAGCCGCCAAGCGGATCACCGGGTGGCCCGGCGGCACGGCCGACGTGATCGTCCACTCGCGGAGCGGAGGGTTTAGCTATACCCTCTCCAAGTCGCCCGCCGACCTGATGCTGGCGGAGTACCTCAGGGAGCGCTACGGCCCGAACGGCCCCGACGGCGGCGCGTGACCCGGCAGCAGGTGGTCTTCGACACGAACGTCTTCATCCGCCGCGGCTGGGACCGTCCCGCGGCCGAGGGCCTGCTTTCGGCCGTCGTGCTGCAGGAGCTGGTGGCGGGAGCCCTGGACGACGCAGAGCTGCGCCGACTGCAGGCCATGCGGGCGAGGTACGAGCGGGAGGAGCGGCTGGTGGTGCCGAACGGCGAGGACTGGTACGAGGCCGGCCGGATCCTGAGTCTGCTTCGCCGCGGACGGCGCTCCCACCGTACCGGGCGCGTGCCCGCGATCGCCCGGGAAGAGCAGCAGCGCCTGCTCCGCGACGTGCTCATCGCGCGCTCGGCCCGGCGCATCGGCGCGCTGGTGGTCACCGAGGACCTGGACGACTTCCGGAAGATCCGCCGGTACTGCGACGTCCGGGCGGTCCATCCCCGGCGCTACTTCTCCTGAGCCCGCCTCGCCTTACTGCGTCACCACCTCGCCCAGCTGGATCACCTCGAAGTCGCGGGCGTGCACGTTCCGCAGCGTGGCCAGCTCGTCGTCGCTCCAGCGCGGGTCGGGCGCGCCGCTCACGTACCAGGCGCTCCCGTTGTCGGCCAGCAGCATGCCGTGCTTCTTCATGGCGTTCAGGATCACCTGCACGCCCGGCGGGAAGGAGGAGACGTCGAACCCCGCCTTCAGCCGCACCCGCATCCCCATCGGCGGGAGGTTGGGGTCCGTCCGGCTGCTGGCGAAGTGCCGCGCGGGGTGCACGTACGCCCGCCGGGTGACGGGGCAGGTGAAGCGCAGCGCGTGGGCGATCTCCTTCCGCTCCACCGCCTCGTCGTAGCGCACCAGCCCGGGGAAGATGGGGAGCCCCGCCGCGTCGGCCGAGGTCCACCCGGCCGGGCGCAGCGCGTTGGAGTTCAGGTCGAAGACCGCCCCGGAGCCCGCGCGCCAGCTCTGCCCCCCGTTCACCGGGTGCGCGTCGAAGAGCTCGTACAGCTTCCAGTCGTCGCGGTCGATCACCAGCACGTGCCGGTCGCCGGTGCCCCCGGGGCCGCCCTCGACCGGCGCGTCCGCCGGCACGGGGTAGGGGCCCGGGTCGCTCTCGTCGTCGTAGTCGAAGGTGACGGGGACCTTCCCCTGGCCTCCGGCGACCACCACGTAGGGGATGCCGTTGGGGGCGCCGTTCCAGACGGTGCCGAAGTCCGCGTGCAGCCCCCGGTCCAGGCCGCCGCAGGCATTGAGCAGCGTGGTGGAGGCGGGGTCCACCGGCGCCTGCGAGACGTCGAGGTTCCAGGGGTTGTCGGCGGGGAAGGGCCGCCGCCCGTCGAGGCTGGCGCCCGCGCCGAGCCCCGGGGTGCCGCCGCCCCCGCCGGCGCCGCCGCCACCCGCTCCACCCCCGCCTCCGCCACCATCGGGCGGGCCCGCGGGGCCGTTGCCGGAGCAGGCGGCGAGGAGGAAGAGGAAGCACGCGCCCACGGTCACCAGGCGCGCGGCTCGCGCTGGGATCGGCACGGCGGGCGCG
>DASUNK010000010.1:0-2742 GCA_036277195.1 Longimicrobiaceae bacterium
CAACGGCGACACCGGCGACGTGGCGTGCGACCACTACCGCCGCTGGGCGGACGACGTGGCGCTGATGGCGGGCCTGGGGCTGAACGCCTACCGCTTCAGCCTGGCCTGGACGCGCGTGCTCCCGGAGGGGACGGGGCGGCCGAACCCGGTGGGGCTGGCCTTCTACGACCGGCTGGTGGACGCGCTGCTGGCGCGGGGGATCGAGCCGCTGGCCACCCTCTACCACTGGGACTTCCCGGCCGCGCTGGACGACCGCGGCGGCTGGCTGAACCCGGACTCGGCCGACTGGTTCGCGGCGTACGCCTCCACCGTGTTCCGCGTGCTGGGCGACCGCGTGCGGCTGTGGGCGACGCTCAACGAGCCGTGGGTGGTGATGGATGCCGGCTTCCTCAACGGCGAGCACGCGCCCGGCCACCGCAGCGTCTACGAGGCGCCGCGCGTCACCCACAACCTGCTGCGTGCCCATGCGGCGGCGGTCCGCGCCTACCGCGCCGAGGGGAAGCACCGCATCGGGCTGGTGGTGAACCTGGAGCCGAAGCACCCGGCGACGGCATCTCCCGTAGACCTGGCGGCCACGGCGCGCGCGGACGCCTACATGAACCGGCAGTACCTCGACCCCGTCTTCCTGGGGCGGTACCCGGAGGAGCTGCGCGAGATCTTCGGCGAGGCCTGGCCGGACTTCCCGGCGCGCGACCTCGACCTCGTCCGCGAGCCGATCGACTTCCTGGGGATCAACTACTACAAGCGGGGGGTGACCCGGCACGATCCGGCCGCGCCCCCGCTCTTCACCGCCGGGGTGCGGCAGCCGCGGCACGTCCACACCGAGCTGGGGTGGGAGGTGTATCCCCCGGCGCTGGAAGAGGTGCTGGTGTGGGTGAAGGAGCGCTACGGCGAGGTGCCGCTCTACGTGACCGAGAACGGCGCGGCGTTCTACGACCCGCCCGTGGCCGAGGGCGGCGAAGTGGACGACCCCCTGCGGGTGGACTACTACCGCGAGCACCTGCGCGCGGTGCACCGCGCCATCCGCCGCGGGGTGGACGTGCGCGGCTACTTCGCCTGGTCGCTGCTCGACAACTTCGAGTGGAGCGAAGGCTACTCGAAGCGCTTCGGCATCGTCCACGTCGACTTCGAGACGCAGCGCCGCACCCCCAAGCGCAGCGCCGCCTTCTACGCCGAAGTCATCCGCACTCACGGGGCGGCACTGGGCTGATCCGGATGGCGCTCCGTCCGTCTACATCATATGTTTAGGCGGATACCGATCCTCGACGGCCCATCAGCCCCGCCAAGGACATGATCCCCTCCCGCCACCTCCACGCGCTCGTCCCGCTCGCGTTTGCAGCCGCCTGCGCACCGGCGGCTACCGGACGCCACGTGCCGCCCAACGAGCCGCTGTCACCCGCGGCCGTGTCGTGCCGCGCCGACTACGACTTCATGACGAGCGTGGTCCGGCGCGACTACGCCGGCTTCCCGGACAAGGTGCCCGGGCACGAGTCCGCGCTCGCGGCACTGGAGGACAGCGTCGGATCCAGCGTGCGCGCGGCGGCGGACCTCAGCGCCTGCACGGCGGCGCTGGTGCGGTGGATCGGCTTCTTCCACGACCATCACCTGCAGGTGTACGACACGCTGCAGACCTCCAGCGCGCGGCGCGCTCCCACGACCCCCGTGGACTCCGCCGCGGCGAGGCAGCGCGTGCTCTCCGTGCGCTGGCTCGACGACAGCACGGCCGTGCTCCGGCTGCCGAACTTCGGGCAGCGCCAGAAGCCCGCCATCGACAGCCTGGTGGCCGCCCACCGCGCGCGCCTGCTCGCCACGCCGTACCTCATCATCGACATCCGGGGGAACGGCGGCGGCTGGACCGGCTCGTATTCCAGCGTCATCCCGCTGGTCTATACCGGCCCGATCCGGATGTACGGGATGGAGGCATGGGCGTCGGAGGGGAACATCGCCAACGTGCGGGAGATGCTCGGCTCGCCGAACACGCCGGAAGAGATCAAGGCCCAGATCCGGGCGATGCTCCCCAGGCTGGAGGCGGGGCGCGGGACGTTCGTGGTGATGGAGGGGGAGCACGAGTTCCGGCTCGACACCGTGCACCCGCTGCCGCGGTCGGTCGCGATCCTGGTGGACCGGCTGTGCGCCAGCACCTGCGAGCAGTTCGTGCTGGACGCGGGGCAGAGCAGCAAGGTGACGGTGTTCGGCACGGCCAACACCGGCGGCTTCCTCGACTACGGGAACGTGCGCACCATTCGCCTCCCCTCCGGCGAGCGCACGCTCCGCGTGCCGACCACACGCTCCGGACGGCTGCCGGAGCAGCCGCTCGACGCCACGGGAATCGCCCCGGAGGTTCGAATTCCCCGGGACGAAGCGGACGCGGTGGAGTTCGCGCGCCGCTACCTCCATTCGCAGGCGCGTTCGCGGCCGAACTGATTGGCTCACACGGAGGACACGGAGGTCACGGAGACCTGACCTCTGTGTCCTCCGTGTCCTCTGTGTGAGACCCTAGGGAAATCCGCACGCGGTGCATGCCGCCGTCACGCACGAGAGGTATGCGGACGGTGCCGTCCTCCCCCCCGCGCGCGACTTCGATCTCGTACACGGTGCGGCCGTCCGGCAAGCGGTAGCGGACCCGGAAGCCAGGCCACTCATCCGGGATGCGCGGGCGCAGCACCAGCGTGTCCCCACCCTCCAGCGTCAGACCCAGCACCGACTCCAGCGCCACGCGGAGCATCCACCCCGCCGAGCCCG
>DASUNK010000011.1:0-2705 GCA_036277195.1 Longimicrobiaceae bacterium
CGCGCCCGCCTGATTGCCCGCCCTCCTCCTCCCCGCTAGGTTGTCGCGCCGCACTTCGCACCTCGCACTTCGCACTTCGCACTCCTGAAAGATGGCCGACTACGCGAACCTCCTGCTGGAGGTGCACGACCGCATCGCCACCCTCACCGTCAACCGCCCGGACAAGCTCAACGCGCTCAACGCGGACACCATCCGCGAGCTGGGGGCGGCGGTGGACGAGGTCACCGGGCGCGACGACGTGGGGGGCGTGATCGTCACCGGCGCGGGCGAGAAGGCGTTCGTGGCCGGCGCCGACATCGCCGAGCTGGCCCGGATGGGCCCGGTGGACGGGATCGAGGTGAGCCGCCTGGGGCAGCAGGTGTTCCGGCGGCTGGAGCTCTCGCGCAAGCCGGTGGTGGCGGCGGTGAACGGCTTCGCCCTGGGAGGCGGGTGCGAGCTGGCGCTCGCCTGCCACCTGCGCATCGCCGCCGAGAACGCGCGCTTCGGGCTCCCCGAGGTGAAGCTGGGGATCATCCCCGGCTACGGCGGCACGCTGCGGCTGCCGCGCATCGTGGGGAAGGGGCGCGCGCTGGAGCTGATGCTCACCGGCGAGATGATCGACGCCGCGGAGGCGCACCGCATCGGCCTGGCGAACCAGGTGGTGCCGCTCGCCGGGCTGCAGGAGGCCGCGCGCAAGCTCCTGGGCGGCATCCTGCGCAACGGTCCGGTCGCGGTCGGCCTCGCCATCGAGTGCGCCACGCGGGGGATGGAGATGTCGGTGGACGACGGGCTGGCGCTGGAGTCCAACCTCTTCGGGCTGCTGGCGAGCACCGAGGACATGCGCGAGGGGATGCAGGCCTTCCTGGAGAAGCGGAAGGCGGAGTTCCGGGGCCGATGACGCGCCTGCTGCTGGTCTCGCCGGTGGGGCCGCTGCTGGTGGAGCACGACGGCGCGGCCGTGCGCTCCATCCGCTTCTGGCGGCAGGGCGAGCACCCGCCCGCCGGCACCCGCGACGAGCCCGCCCGCGACGACGCGCTCGGCCGGCGGGTGGCGGAGCAGCTGCGCGACTACTTCGCGGGGACGCGCTCCGAATTCGACCTGCCGCTCCACGCCGAGGGGACGGACTTCCAGCGGCGGGTGTGGGATGCGCTCCGCGCCATCCCCTTCGGCCAGACGCGCACCTACGGCGACGTGGCGGCGCAGCTGGGGCTGCGGCCGCGCGGCGCGCGCGCCGTGGGCCAGGCGAACGCGCGCAACCCCCTCCCCATCGTGGTGCCCTGCCACCGGGTGCTCGGCGCCGGGAACGCGCTGGGCGGGTATATGGGCTCCGGCCCGGACGGCGAGGGCGCCGCCCTCAAGCGCTGGCTCCTGCGCCACGAGGGCGCGGCCGGCTGGTAGCCCCGCACTTCGCACTTCGCACTTCGCACTTCGGTGTTCCTCGCCCGCCTGCACCTGCGCAGCTATCGCAACTTCGCCGAGCAGGTGCTGGAGCTGCCGCCGCAGGGGGTGGCCATCGTCGGCGACAACGGGCAGGGGAAGACCAACCTGCTCGAGGCCGTCTACTACCTGGAGATCTTCCGCTCCTTCCGCGGCGCGCCCGACGAGCAGCTGGTGCGCTTCGGCGACGACGTGTTCCGCGTGGAGGGGCGCATGGAGGGCCCGGACGGGGCGCGGCGCGAGGTGGCCGCCGCCTTCGACCGGCGCGGCCGCCGCAAGAAGGTGACGGTCGACGGCGCCGAGCCCGAGCGCATCGGCGACGCGCTGGGACGGCTCGGCGCGGTCATCTTCTCCCCCTCGGACGTGGAGATCGTCTCCGGCGGCCCCGGCGGGCGGCGGCGCTTCCTCGACATCGTCCTCTCCCTGGCCGAGCCCGGCTACCTGGCCGCGCTGCAGCGCTACCGCCAGGCGCTCTTCCAGCGCAACGTCCTCCTCCGCCAGGGGAGCGCCCCCGCCCTGGTGGCCTCGTTCGACGCGGGGCTGGTGGCCGCAGGGAGCCGGGTGGTGGCCGCGCGCGCGCGCTGGGCGGCCGAGCGCGCCGCCGGCTTCGCCGCGCACTACGCCCGGGTGGCCGGCGGCCAGCCGGGCGCCCTCGCCTTCGTCCCCTCCCTCCCGCTCCCCGAGAGCGAGCCGCCCGCGCCCGAGGCGGTGGCCGGCGCCTTCCGCGCCGAGCTGGCGCGCACCGCCGAGCGCGAGGCCCGCCGCGGCCTCACCCTGGTGGGCCCGCACCGCGACGACCTGCGCTTCGCCACCACCGCCGAGGGGGGCGAGGCGCTCGACCTGCGCACCTACGGCTCCGGCGGGCAGCAGCGCACCGCCGCCATCGCCCTGCGCATGGTAGAGGCGGAGACCATCCGCGACACCCGCGGCCGCGAGAGCGTCATCCTCCTCGACGACGTCTTCGCCGAGCTCGACCCCGGGCGCTCGCGCCGCATCATCGAGTGGATCGACGCCGCCGAGGGCGGGCAGGTGATCCTCACCTCCCCCAAGGAGACCGACGTGCAGGTGCACGGCGGCACCCTCCCCCGCTGGAGCATCCGCGGCGGCGTGGTGACGCCCGCCCGCTGAGGGCGCCTCCCCCAACATCTGGCGTTGCCACGGAACGGCCCCTCCCATCCGGTGTGGTTTCGCGCGCGCGCGCGGGGCGCTAGATTGGAGGGTCCGCAGCCGGTCTCCCCCCCACGAAGCGCCGTACGTGAGCCGCTCCCACAAGAAGGGCAACCCCCAGC
>DASUNK010000012.1:0-2285 GCA_036277195.1 Longimicrobiaceae bacterium
CGGCCACCGCCGGGAGGCCCGAGTCGCGGGGCGCCACCAGCGCCAGGTTCCGCAGGCTCAGCCGCGGGCGCAGCGGCACGCCGGCCAGCCAGCGGGTGACCTCGAAGCGGGCGCAGAGGAAGTCGTCCTCCACCACCTCGCCGTCCTCCTCGCCGGTCAGGCGGCACAGCTCCCAGGGGATCCACGGCTCGTCCGAGCACACCTGCACCGTGCGGATGCGGTGGCGCAGCCGCCAGAGCACCTCGCGCAGCGCGGCGGGCACCAGCGTCTCGAAGAGCCACGCCCCCTTCGCCTCCAGCGCGCGCGCCGCCTCGGCCGGGTGCGCGGCGCCGCGCGCGCCCGCCTCCTCGATCTCCCCGAAGAAGTCGTTGAAGAAGGCCAGCGGCTCCAGCGCCAGGGCGACGGGGCCGAAGCGGCGCTGGAAGAGCCCCAGCGCCGGGTCGTGCGCGTGCACCAGCAGCTCCAGCACGGGCGCGCCGTGTTCGCGCCGCTCCATCACCAGCACGGAGACGTCGGGAGCGGCACCGGGCGGGTCGAGCGCGGCCGCCGCCTCGATGCGGGCGCCGGCGCCCGGGGCCGGCCCCACCCGGGGGCGCAGCGCCAGCACCGCCAGCGACCGCCCGCCCTGGAAGGCGAAGACGCGCACCTTCGCCGGCCCCTGGCGCACCGCGCGCAGGCGGAAGCGCAGCGTGGCCATCCCGTCGCCCGGCTCCAGCGTGGCCTCGTCCGGCCCCTCCACGGCGAAGCCTTCGCCGGGCTGCACCAGCACCTCCACCGGCCGCGCGGGGTCCAGCTCCAGCGGGGCCGAGGCCGTCGCGCCGTCGTCGTCCGCGCCGATCCAGACCAGGAGCGAGGCGGTCTCGCCCAGGCGCACCTGCTCGGGGAACGAGGCGTGGAGCCGCGCGGGGTCGTCCTCCGCGCCCGCCCCGGACGCGGCGGCGGGATGCGGAGCCGAGCGCAGGGCGCCGCCGCGCGGCGCCTCCCTGCCCGCGCCGGCGGAGAGCACGCAGACCCCGGAGAGCCGGCCGTCTTCCAGCACCACCCAGCGCTCCGCCGCCGGGGAGCGGTCCGACCCCTCCACGGCGGGGGCGGGCCCGATGCCGGCCGCCTCCGCCGCGGGTCCGAGCGCGATGTCGTCCGCGACGCCGGCCAGCGCACGCTCCAGCTCCGCGGCGGTGCAGACGCGGTAGCCGTCCGCGGCGGAGATCACCACGTACGCCGGTCCGACGCGGGCCAGGAGCGCCACGGCCTCGCGGGCGGCGAGCGCGGCCGGGAGCACCACGAAGTCCTGCGAGACGGTGGCGGAGGTGTTCATCGCATGGGTGTCGCAGGGGCCGCGCGGCGCCGGCAGGCGCCGCCGCGCGGCCCGCTCCAGGGCTCTACGAACAGGAACTCGCCACGGGGGGATTGGTGACCCCGAACTGTTGCAGCACGGTGACCACCGGCGGCTGGATGGGGATCGGATTGGCGGAACCGCTCGCGGTGAACGTCTGCTGGCAGCCCTGCGTCAGCGTCGACGGAGCCGTGAGGCTCCCCATGACCAGGGCTATGACGCTCGAGTCCCCCAGGGACATGACCAGGAAGTGGGCATTGGCGACGTTGCCCGCCGTGCTCTGGGTCGCTGGAGACCCCGGCGACGGGGCTCCTACCGTGGTGTACTTGGGTTTCACGGAGAGCGTGGCGGAAGAATCTCCCAGCACCTGGCAGTAGGGCCGGCAGCGGCCGGTGGCCGGCTGGATGTACACGTAGCCCGTGTCGAGATAGATCGTGTCGGCGGTGGAGCTGATCTCGATGGTTCCGCCCGCGTTGGAGTAGAAGCGCGCGGTGTACTGGGCGATCCTGCAGGGCGTGCCGGGCGGGATGTTCGCGGGGCAGCCGAGGCTGGGGTTCTTCACGTCCTCCACCGGACGGGCCTCGGCCGGTTCGGCCGCCTGGCGCTCCTCCTCGGCGGGCTCGCTGCACCCCGGCAGCAGGGCGGCGCCCGCGGCGAGGAGGAGCAGGAGGAGGCTGCGAAGGGAGATGAAACACGGTCTCATGGTGCCTCCGGGTCGAATGATTGGCCGGCAGCATGGAGGGAGAGGGAGAAGCACGCCGTGCCCTCCGCACGGCGTCACACCGCGAAGCGGCGGCGCAGCAGCCTCACCAGGGTGAAGCAGAGGAGCAGGGCGGCGAGCTGCGACCAGGCGTTCAGCAGCACCCCGAACCAGGCGACGGCGAGCACGGCGGCGCCGAGGTACGCCGCGGCGACGCCCGCCAGCAGCAGCGCCCGTCGCCGCGCGCGGGGG
>DASUNK010000013.1:0-5141 GCA_036277195.1 Longimicrobiaceae bacterium
ATCGTCTTCTAGTCCTAAGTCCTAAGTCCTAAGTCCTACGTCCTGCGGGGCCGGTGCGCGTGCGCCGGCCCCGCCGCTCGTACGGTCCCCGAAGTCACCGTGTGCAGGACGCCGTCCTCGCCGCGCACCAGGAGCGCGCCGGAGGGGGTGACCCCCAGCGCCGTCCCGGCGAGCGCCCGCGCGCCGGTGACGTGCACCGGGCGCCCCGCCAGCGCGTCGCGGCCGCGCATGGCCTCCAGCAGCGCGCCCGCCAGCTGCGCGGGCGGCTCGGTCACGGCGGGCACCAGCGCACGCACCAGGGCGCCCGCCACCTCGGCGCGCGGCGGGCTCCAGCCGGCGGCGATGCGCAGCGAGGTGGCCAGCGGCTGCACCTCGGGCGGGAAGTCGTCCGGGGCGTGCAGGACGTTGATCCCGATCCCCGCCACCACGGCGCCGGGGCGGGCCGCGTCCCAGCTCCCCTCGCAGAGGATGCCGCCCACCTTGCGCCCGGCCAGCTGCAGGTCGTTGGGCCACTTGATGGCCACGCGGGCGGGGCGCACGAACGGGTCGAGCGCCTCCGCCGCCGCCAGCCCCACCAGGATCGGGAGGAGCCCCGGCGCGGGGAGCGCCGCGGGGCGCAGCACCAGCGACATCCACACCCCCAGCCCCGGCGCCGAGGCCCACCCCTTCCCGCCGCGGCCGCGGCCGGCCGACTGCTCGTCGGCCAGCACCACCGTGCCGGCGGGGGCGCCCGCCTCCGCCAGGGCGCGCGCCACGTCGTTGGTGGAGCCCGCCCGGGCGTAGAGGTGCACCGCGGGGACGTCCCACGCGCGCGCCAGCTCCGCCTCGCCGGCGCCCTCCCAGCGTCCGGCGCGCTGCTCCGTCATCCGCCGGCCGCCCGCAGGTCCAGCGACAGGTCCAGCGCGGGCGCGGAGTGGGTGAGCGCCCCCACCGAGACGAAGTTCACCCCGGTGAGCGCCACGGCGCGGATGGTCTCCAGCGTCACCCCGCCCGAGGCCTCCGTCTCCGGCCGCCCCGCGCCCGCGGCGTGCACCCGCTCCACCGCCTGGCGCAGCAGGGGGACGCTCATGTTGTCGAACATGATGCGGTCCACCCCCGTGCGCAGCGCCTCGTCCACCTCGTCCAGGGTGCGCGTCTCCACCTCCACCGGGAGGCCGGTGCGGTTCTGCGCCCGCACCCCAGCCACCGCCGCGGCGATCCCGCCCGCGGCGGCGATGTGGTTGTCCTTGATCAGCACCATGTCCCAGAGACCCACGCGATGGTTGGCCCCCCCGCCCGCCAGCACGGCGCGCTTCTCCAGCCGGCGCATCCCCGGCGTGGTCTTGCGCGTGTCGATCACCCGCGCCCCCGTCCCCTCCACCGCCTCGGCGTAGCGCGCGGTGGCGGTGGCCACCCCCGAGAGGCGCTGCAGGAAGTTGAGCGCCGTCCGCTCGCCGGTGAGCACCGAGCGCGCGGGGCCGCGGACGCGCAGCACCTCCTGCCCCGGGATGACGCGCGTGCCGTCGCCTGCCACCACCTCCACCACCAGCGAGGGGTCCACGCGGCGGAACACCTCCACCGCCACCGCGGTCCCCGCGATCACCCCCGGCGACTTGGCGACGATGCGCGCCTCGGCCCGCCGCTCGGCGGGGACGGTCCAGAGCGTCGTCCAGTCCCCCGCCCCCACGTCCTCGGCCAGGGCGGCGTCGATCAGGGCCAGCGCCTCGGGCTCCAGGCTCACGGGCGGGCCGCGCCGGCGGCGGCGAGTGGCGCGGCCTCGCGGGGCGCGGGGGCGCCGTCCAGGATGCGCCGGTAGTACGCCTCGTACTGGGGGATGATGACGTCCACCCCGTAGCGCGACACCGCCGACTCGCGCGCCGCCTCGCTCATCCGCTGCCAGCGCACCGGGTCCGCCAGGATGGCGGCGGCCGCGTCGCCCATGGCCTCCACGTCGCCCACCTCGCCCAGGAAGCCGGTCTCGCCGCTGTCCACCACCTCGGGGATGCCGCCGGCGCGCGTCGCCACCACCGGGACGCCGCTGGCCATCGCCTCCAGCGCCACCAGGCCGAACGACTCGTTCTGCGAGGGGAGGAGGAGGAGGTCCGCGCACGCCATCAGCTCGGCCACCGAGTCCTGCTTCCCCAGGAAGACCACGCGGTCGGCGATGCCCAGGAGCCGCGCCTCCTCGGCGGCCGCGGGGCGGTCCGGACCGTCGCCCACGAACACCAGCCGCGCCGGCACGCGCGCCGCCAGCCGGGCGAAGATGCGCACCACGTCGCGCACGCGCTTGACCGGGCGGAAGTTGGAGACGTGCAGCACCAGCTTCTCGCCGTCGCGGAGGAAGGCGGTCTTCCAGCAGGGATAGCGCTCGCGGTGGTAGATGGTGGCGTCCACGAAGTTGGGGATGACCGCGAGGTCGTCGGCCTCCACCTGGAAGGCCTCGACCGTCTCTTCCTTCAGGAAGTTGGAGACGGCGGTGATGCCGTCGGAGCGGAGGATGGAGAAGCGGGTGATCTCCCAGAAGTTGCGCTCCTGCCCCACCAGGGTGATGTCGGTGCCGTGCAGGGTGGTGACGATCCGGAGCGGGTGCCCGGGGCCGAGCATCTCCTTGGCGATCCAGGCGCTGGTGGCGTGCGGGATGGCGTAGTGCACGTGCAGCAGGTCCAGCCCCTCGCGCACCACTGTCTCGTGCATCACCGCGGCCAGGGTGAGCGAGTAGTTGTTGTGCTCGAAGAGGGGGTAGTGGACCATCTCCACCTCGTGGAAGCGGATGCGCTCCATGAAGTGGGGGAGGCGGAAGGGCTGTGCGTAGCTGATGAAGTGGATCTCGTGCCCCCGCGAGGCGAGCTCGATCCCCAGCTCGGTGGCGATGGCCCCCGAGCCGCCGTAGGTCGGATAGCAGGTGATGCCGATCTTCACGGCAGTGCGAAAGTGCGAGAGTGCGAAAGTGCGAAAGTGCGAAAGTCGGCGTGTGACAGCCGTGGCGCTTCAGTACCCGCCTGGCGGCCGATCGGTGCCGTCGACGGCAGCTTTCCACCGCCGCGCGATCTCGTCCGCCAGCTCCGCGCGCGGGCGGGTGCCGTCGAGGCGGACGGAGCCGGGGAGCTGCCCGCGGTGCCAGGTCTCTTGCCGCCTGGTGTAGGCGCGGGTGTTCCGGCGCACGAGCTCCAGCGCCTCCTCCAGCGTCCGCTCGCCGCGCAGGTAGGGGATCAGCTCGGCGTAGCCGTGGGCGTTGAGGCCGGGGGCGTCCTCGCCGTAGCGGGCCACCAGGCCGCGCACCTCCTCCACCAGTCCGGCGCGCACCATCGCGTCCACCCGGCCGTGGATGGTGGCGAAGAGGCGCTCGCGCGGCACCTCCAGCACGAAGGCGAGCACCGGCACCCCCTCGGCCTCGGGCGGTGCGTGGCGGTGCCACCAGGCGAGCGGGCGACCGGTGAGGAGCGGCACCTCCAGCGCGCGGGTGAGGCGCTGGCGGCCCCCCCAGCCGCGCAGCCGCCCGGCGGTCTCCGGGTCGAGCGCCGCCAGCCAGCGGTGGAGCTCCGCGTCGGGCATCCGCTCCAGCTCGCGCGCCAGCCGTGCCCGGCGCTCGGGGTCCAGCTCCGGCTCGCGGAAGATCGGGTCGGTGAGCGCGCGGAGGAAGAAGCCGGTGCCGCCCACCAGCAGCGGCACCCGGCCGCGCGCGCGGATCGCGGCGATTGTCTCGCGCGCGTAGCGCGCCCAGCGGCCGGCGCTGAAGCGCTCCGACGGCTCGGCGAGGTCGATGCCGTGGTGCGGGACGCCGCCGCGCTCCGCGGGCGCCGGCTTGGCGGTGCCGACGTCCATGCCGCGGTAGACGGCGCGCGAGTCCATCGACACGATCTCGCCGTCCAGCCGCCGCGCCACCTCGATCGAGAGCGCCGTCTTCCCCGACGAGGTAGGGCCGACGATGGCGAGCGCGGCCGGGCGCACTACGTCCGCCCGAAGCGGCGGTGCAGCTCGGCCAGCGAGAGCTGGACCACCGTGGGACGCCCGTGGATGTCGTGGTACGGCAGCTCCGTGGCGAAGAGGCGGTCGAACAGCTCCGTCATCTCCTGCTGCGTCAGCCGCTGCCCCGCCTTGATCGCTCCCTTGCACGCCATCGACAGCGCGATCCGCTGGTGCTGCGTCCGCGCCGCGTCCACCAGCGGCGAGCCCTCCGTCAGCTCCGCCACCATCTCGCGCAGGCAGCGCTCGGCGTCGAAGTACGGGTGCGGGTTCGGCACCGCGTGCACGATGATCGAGCGCCCCCCGAACGGCTCCAGCTCGAACCCCGCCCGCTCCAGGATGCCGCGGATCTCCTCCACCAGCGCGTACTCCGCCGGCGACAGCCGCAGCGTCAGCGGGAAGAGGAGGCGCTGGCTGGCCACGCCGTCCTTGCCGAAGCCGCGCACCAGCTCCTCGTACAGCACCCGCTCGTGCGCCGAGTGCTGGTCCACCAGGATCAGCCCGCTCCGCGTCTCGGCCACGATGTAGGTGTTGTGCACCTGCCACATCAGCGGCAGGGGACCCAGCAGCTCCGCCCCGGCGGGGCGCTCGGGCGACCCGTCCGGCCGCGGCTCGCCCCCGCCCGCCACGAAGAGCGTCATCTGCGGCTCGGGCGCGGCGCCGTAGCCCACGGACGGCTCGCGCACCGCCAGCGTCCCCGTCCCCGGCGTGTAGCCGTAGCGCACCCCGTCGCCGCCGCGCGCGCCGAGGGCGGGGGTGCTCTCCAGCCCCGCCAGCGCCGCCCGCACCCCCTCCTCCACCGCGCGCTCCACCCCGATGCGGTCGCGGAAGCGCACCTCGGCCTTGGCCGGGTGCACGTTCACGTCCACGTCGCCGTCCGGCACGTCGATGAAGAGGAAGAGCGAGGGGTAGACGCCCGGCGGGATGGTGGTGCGGTACGCCCGGTCCGCGGCGCGCAGCAGCGCCCGGTCCGCGAAGGCGCGCCCGTTGACGAAGAGGTACGCCCGCCGGTTCCCCGGGCGCGCGTCGGCCGGGCGCTGCGCCAGCCCGGTGACTCCCACCCGGCCGTCGCGGTGCGCCACCGGGATCAGCGACGCCGCCAGCTCGCCCCCCCAGATGGCCGCCACCCGCTCGGCCAGGCTCGCCGTGGCGGGGAGGGCCAGCACGTCGCGCCCGCCGGAGTCGAGCGTGAACGCCAC
>DASUNK010000014.1:0-2204 GCA_036277195.1 Longimicrobiaceae bacterium
CCAGGAGCACGCGCTCGCTCCCGCGGGCCAGGGCGTCGGCCGCCGCGTCCGCGGCCACCACCGCCACCCCCTCCGGGAGGTCGGCCAGGGCGCGGGGGAGGTCCGCCTCGGCGCGGGCCAGCGCCTCGTCCAGCAGGAGGACGGCGGGGCGGTCGCCGCCCGGGACCGCGGCCAGCGACGCCGCCGGGCGCGTCTCGATCCCCTCCGCCGCGAGCACCCGCGGGTCGGCGCCCGGACCGTGGAAGAGGAAGAGGAGGAGGGGGCGCCCGTCGCTCACGCCGCCACCTCTTCGCCCTCGCACGCCACCGCCACCTGCAGCGGCGAGCCGCGCGCCGCCAGCTCGTCGCGCAGGCGCGCGGCCACCTCGTCGAGCTGGGCGTCGGTGCGGTCGGGGAAGTGGTGGAAGAGGAAGAGCCGGCGCACCTCGGCGTCCTCGGCCAGGCGGACGGCCTGCGGGAAGGTGCTGTGCCCCCAGCCGCGGAAGTGGCCGCGGTACTCCGCCTCGGTGAGCATGGCGTCGTGGAAGAGCACGTCCACGCCGCGCAGGAAGCCCACCAGCTCGCGGTACCAGGCGCTCCCCGCCTCCTGGTCCGGCGCCAGCTCGTTGTCCGGCACGTAGGCCAGCGCGGCCCCGCCCGCGCGCACCCGGAAGCCCACCGTGGCGCCGGAGTGGCGCACCCCCAGCGAGGCCACCTCCACCCCGTCGCGCGTCCAGGGGGTGCCGTTCACGTCGCCGTACTCCACGTGCGCGGCGAGCTGGGCGATCCCCACCGGGAAGTAGGCGGGCTGCATCTGCCCGGCCAGCATCTGCTCGGCGCCGAGCGCGCCCTGGCGGGGGCCGTGCACCCGGATGCGGCTCTCGGGGAGGTAGAGGTGCCGCCAGAAGGGGAAGCCCTGGATGTGGTCCCAGTGGAAGTGGGAGAGGAAGACGTCCACGTCGAGCGCGCCGCGCGCCGCCTCCAGCCGGCGGCCGAGCCCGCGGATCCCCGTCCCCACGTCGAAGACCAGCACCCGCCCGCCGGGGGCGCGCACCTCCAGGCACGAGGTGTTGCCGCCGTAGCGGACGGTGTCCGGCCCCGGGGCGGGGACGGAGCCGCGCGTGCCCCAGCAGACGGCGCGGAGCACCGGCGGCGGGGTCGTCGTCGCGGACGGGGGAAGGGCCATGGGTGCGCGGAGCGCGGGGAGCGGCGCGGGCCTGGTGGCGTCTGCCGGCGTGGGCGGAAGTTAGGCGCGCGCCAACGGCGGGGCAACCGCCGGCATTGTGCCGCGCCGCGGGCGCTCTTATCGTAGGAACTGCGACCCTCTGCCACGGCGCTCCCGCCCGGGCGCCCCGCCCGCCGCCGCGGCGCGCCTCCTCCCGCGTCTCTCGCCATGTTCCTGGGCCTCCCCCGCCGCTCCCGCCGCGCGCGGCCACGCCTGCGGACGGCCGCCGCCGCCCTCGCGGCGCTGGCGCTGGCGGCCTTCGCCCACGCGCGCCCGGACCCGCCCACCCGCTGGGCGCTGGTCGTGGGCGTGGGCGACTACGCCAACTACGGCGACGAGGAGGGGGGCGACCTCTTCGGCTCCGCGGCCGACGCCCGCAACCTGCGCGACGTGCTGGTGGCCCGCTGGGGCTTCCGCCCCGAGCACGTCCGCCTCCTCACCGACTCCGCCGCCACCCGCGACGCCATCCGCGCCGCCTTCACCGAGTGGCTCCCCGCCGCGGCCAAGCCGGGCGACCTGGTGGTCTTCTACTTCTCCGGCCACGGCTCGCAGGTGCTGGACGAGAGCGGCGACGAGGACGACGGCCTCGACGAGACGCTCTGCCCCGCCGACGTGCTGCGCCGCGACGCCGCGCGCGACATCCGCGACGACGAGCTGAACGCCTGGCTCCGCGCCCTCCCCACCCGGGAGGTGACGGTGATCCTGGACGCGTGCCACTCCGGCACCGCCACCCGCGCCTTCGGCCCCGGCATCCGCCGCAAGGCGCTGGCGCGCCCCGAGCCGGACCCCCTGCGCGACGCGCCCCGCCCCGCCCCCGCCGAGCGCCCCGGGAACGCCACCGACGCCACCGACGCCGCCGACGGCGTGCTGGAGATCTCGGCCTCGCAGGCGGACCAGTTCGCGGTGGAGACGGTGGTGGAGGAGAACGGGGTGGCGCGCGCCGGCGGCGCCTTCACCGTGCCGCTGGTGCGCCACCTCTGGCAGCTCCCCACCGGCACCAG
>DASUNK010000015.1:0-3670 GCA_036277195.1 Longimicrobiaceae bacterium
CTCGGCGCAGGGGAGGGTGGTCATGTACTCCTCCAGCGCCTCGCGCATGGCCTCGCTGGTGGTGTCGCGGTAGCGCTGCGCCACGTCGCGCACGATCCCGCCCCACTTCACCGTCTTCCCCTTCCCCTTCGCGGCGGCCTCGCCGGTGCCGTGCAGGAGCACCTGGCGGACGGGCTCGGGGAGGTCGCGCCAGGGGGCGTTGAGCTGGAAGCCGAGCGCGGCGGCCAGCCCCTCCAGGATGGTGCCGCGCAGGTGCCCGCGCGGCACCCCCCAGGGGAGCACCACCCCCTCCAGGATGGAGAGCGAGGAATCGGCCAGCAGGAGGTCGGGGCTCGGCTCCTTGCGGGTGCCCAGCCCGCCGCAGGCGGGGCAGGCGCCGTACGGCGAGTTGAAGGAGAACTGGCGCGGCTCCAGCTCGGGGATGTTGATGCCGCAGCCGGGGCAGGCGTAGTGCTCGGAATAGAGGTGGCGCTCCGGCCCGCCGCCCCCCTCGGCGTGGGCCACCACCTCCACCACCCCCTCGGCGGTGCGCAGCGCCGTCTCCACCGAGTCGGCCAGGCGCGCCCGGTTGTCGGCGCGCAGGTCCAGCTTGCGCTCGATGAAGATGGAGATGTCGTGGTTGGCGCGGCGGGCGAGCGCCGGCGGCTCCTCCAGGCGGTGCACGTCGCCGTCGCTGCGGGCGTGGCTGAACCCCTTGCGGCGCATCTCCTCGAAGAGGTCGCGGAACTCGCCCTTGCGGCCGCGCACCACCGGGGCGAGCACCTCCACCCACGTCCCCTCCGGGAAGGCCAGCACCCGGTCCACGATCTGGGTGGCGCTCTGCCGCTCCACCGGGCGGCCGCAGCTCGGGCAGTGCGGGGTGCCCACCCGCGCCCAGAGGAGGCGCAGGTAGTCGTACACCTCGGTGACCGTCCCCACCGTGGAGCGCGGGTTGCGGCCGGCCGTCTTCTGCTCGATGGAGATGGCGGGGGAGAGCCCCTCGATGGAGTCGACGTCCGGCTTCTCCATCATCCCCAGGAACTGCCGGGCGTACGCGGAGAGCGACTCCACGTAGCGCCGCTGCCCCTCGGCGTAGATGGTGTCGAAGGCCAGCGACGACTTGCCGCTCCCCGAGAGCCCGGTGATGACCGTGAGCCGGTCGCGGGGGATCTCGACGTCGATGTTGCGCAGGTTGTGCTCGCGGGCACCGCGCACGATCAGCTTCTCTTCTTCGGGCATCCCGACAAGGTAACCCCGCGCCGCTTCCGGATTCAACTCTCCCCCCTCGCGGGCGCGCGGGAGGGCCGGACGGAACGGCATGGCCGTAAAGGAGTTACGCTATCCGTTTCAGGTTGACCAACTCGGTTGTTTATACTACTTTAAAAGCTTCCACCTGGCTCGCGTCCGTGTAGCAGTCTCCCCCTACAAATTCCCCCTCAGGAGGCCGAAGTGAAGCTTCGCCGCACCCTCCCCGTCGCGGCCGTCGTGGCGTGTACCGCCATGGCCGCGTGCGCAGACAGTCCGACCAGCGAAGGACCGTCGGTCCCGATCCCGCAGGCGCCCACCGTGGGCACGGTCGCGCCCAACTTCGTGCCGGGCACGGTGATCGTGCGCTTCCGCCCGGGCGCCAAGCGCGCCGAGGTGGTCGAGGGCGAGGGGGCGCGCCTCCTGCGCCCGCTGGCGCTGGAGCGCATCATGGTGCTGGCGGTGAAGCCCGGGACGGAGCTGGAGGTGGCCGCCCGCCTCAACGAGCACCCGTCGGTGGAGTGGGCCGAGCCGGATTACGTGATCTCGGTGCTCCCCTGCGAGGTGGGCCTCTGCCAGGAGAACCTCGACACCTTCTTCGGCTTCAAGTGGGACCTGCACAACGACGGCACCATCAACAACGGCGCCGCCTTCCTGCAGAACACGGGGATGGTGGACGGCGACATCGACTGGCAGGAGATGTACGACTACCTGGGTCCGTCGTTCGCGGGCTCGGCGGTGATCGGCATCCTCGACACCGGGATCCGCAAGACCCACCAGGACCTGGCGGGCAAGGTGATCGGCGAGCGCAACTTCATCACCACCGACCCGGCGCAGGTGGGGAACGCGGCCGACGACAACAGCCACGGCACGCACGTGTCCGGGATCGCCGCGGCGCGCGGGAACAACAGCCTGGGCGTCTCCGGGGTGGGCTACGGCCCGAACATCAAGCTGCTGGCGGCCAAGGTGTGCAACGCGGCGGGGAGCTGCCCCACCTCGGCGACGGCCAACGCCATCGTCTGGGCCACCGACAACGGGGCCAACGTCCTCAACATGAGCCTCTCGGGCTTCGGCAGCGCCACGGTGGGCTCGCAGCTGCAGAAGGTGGCGCTGGAGTACGCGGTGGCGAACAACGTCCTCCCGGTGTGCTCCACGGGGAACGACGCGCTGAAGACCAACCCGGCGACCAACAACCCGGTGTACACCGGCGGCATCGCCTTCCCCTCGCGCTTCGAGGAGTGCCTGGCGGTGGGCGCCACCAGCTGGAGCGACACGCACGCCACCTACTCCAACCACGGCCCGGGGATCGACGTCTCGGCGCCGGGCGGCGACGGCAACGCGGCGAACACGCCGTACTCGCTGGTGCTCTCGACCACCCTCAGCGGCACCAGCAACACCACCTACAGCTGGAAGGCCGGCACCTCCATGTCCGCGCCGCAGGTGGCGGGGCTGGCGGCGGTGCTCTTCGCCATCGGGATCACGGACGCCGACGACGTGCGGGCGCGCATCATCGCCTCGGTCGACGACCTGGGCCCTCCGGGATGGGACGAGAAGTTCGGCTGGGGGCGCATCAACGCCTACCGCGCGGTGACCGGGCTCGACCCCGACGCCCCGCCGGTGGCGCGGGCGGGCGGCCCCTACGCGGCGAACGAGGGCTCCAGCATCGGCTTCGACGGCAGCCAGTCGGCGGACCCGAACGGCAAGCCGATCACCTTCGCCTGGACCTTCGGCGACGGCGGCAACGCCACCGGCGCGCAGCCCTCGCACGCCTACGCCGACAACGGCAGCTACAGCGTGGGGCTGACGGTGACGGACCAGGCCGGGAATAACCACGTGGAGACCACCTCGGCCACCATCGCCAACGTGGCCCCGGCGGTGAACCTGTCGGTCTCCTCGTCCTCCGTGGCCACCGGGGGCACGCTGGGGGTGCAGGGCTCCTTCAGCGACCCGGGCGTGCTCGACGCGCCGTGGAGCTACGCCGTCTCCTGGGGCGACGCCTCGTCGACCGGCGGGCAGACGTCGGACCAGGGCTCGCCGATCTCGGCGCAGCACCAGATGTGCGGCGTGGGGACGCGCACCGTGCAGCTCACCGTGACGGACAAGGACGGCGGGAGCGGCTCCGCCTCGGCGGTGGTGAGCGTGGAGGCGATCGGCGTGCAGCTCTCCGGGCCGGGGTCGTTCAACCCGAACTCGAACGGCCGCCTGCCGGTGAAGGTGCTGAGCACCCCGGGCTTCGACGCCACGGACATCGACCCGGCCACGGTGCGGCTGGGCGACGCGCCGGTGGCGAAGCGCAACAACGGGACGTGGATGGCGTCGCACGAGGACGCGGACGGCGACGGCGACCTCGACCTGGTGCTGCACTTCGACCGCCAGCAGCTTCCCACGGTCTCGCCGATGGTGCTGACGGGGACGCTGGACGACGGCTGCCGCGCCGTGGTGGGCG
>DASUNK010000016.1:0-16209 GCA_036277195.1 Longimicrobiaceae bacterium
TCCCGGTGGCGGTCGGCACCCCGCAGCGGGTGACGGGGCCGGCACCCTGCAGGATGGCGGTCCCCACCGGCGCGCCCCGCCGGAAGAGCACCAGCTGGAAGTTCTGCCCCAGCACCGTCTCGCGGAAGCGCGTCTCGTACGCCGCGGCGGCCACCCCGGCCGGGCGGCGCAGCATCCGCAGCGAATCGCCCGAGACCTCCGCGACCGGGGTGACGCGGGCGCCCGCCCCCGCGCGCACCACGTGGAAGAGCACCGTCCCCGTCGGGAGCCCCAGGTTCGGGGCCGCCGCGGCCTCGGGCGCCACCTCGCCCGCGCCCGCCGGCGGCGGCTCGATCACCTGCACCGACTGCCCGCCCCAGCGCACGTTGTCGCACGCCGGGAGAGCGGTTAGAATCAGGAGCGCCGCGAGGTGCGGCGTCGGAACGCGCATGTGCTTTCCGTCCGGAGTGGAAATCCCCGCCGCCGGGCCGGCCCGCTGTGTCCGGCCCTGCGTCGTCTCTGCCTGCCGCGTGCCGGAGCAAGGAGCCGGCCAGGGCGCATTGGGGCGGGAAGCTACGCAATCACCGGGTTGGCTGCCAGATGATCGACCAGGCCGAGTTTCGCCGCGTGATGGGCCACTTCGCCACGGGAGTGGCGGTGGTCACCAGCATGCGCGACGACGGCACCCCCTGCGGCCTCACCGCCAACGCGCTGGCGTCGGTGTCGCTCAACCCCACGCTGGTGCTGGTGTGCGTGGAGAAGAACTCCGATTCGCACCGCTGCATCGCCGCCCACGGCGCCTTCGCGGTCAACGTGCTGGCCGAGGGCGGCGGCGAGACCATCGCCCGGCGCTTCGCCACCTACGGGGTGGGCGACAAGTTCGCGGGGCTGGCCTTCCACGCCGAGCGCACCGGCGCGCCGGTGCTGGACGAGGCGCTGGCCTGGATGGACTGCCGGGTGACGGAGCACCTGCCGGGGGGCGACCACACGGTCTTCCTGGGCGAGGTGCTGGCGGCCGCCGCGGTGGAGGGAACGCCCCTGCTGTACTACCGGGGAGGGTACGGCCGCTTTGCGCCCTGATCGCCTTCGCCGCTGGCCCCTCCTCTCCCGCGCCGCCCTGGTGGGCGCGGTGCTGGGCGTCGAGGCCTTCGCCGCCGGCAGCCTGATCCTCTACGAGGCCGGGGGGGTGCTGGCCGCCACCGGCGGGCTGGTGGCCACCTTCGCCGCCGCGCTGGCGGCGGGGCTGTGGGCCGGCGCCCCCGCCGCCCGCGGCGAGCGGCCGCCCACCGCGCGCTGGCTCTTCGCGGGCGTGGCGGCGGGGGTGGCCGGCGCCTTCGCCACCGTGTGGACGCTGCGCGGGGGCGAGCAGTGGGGCGAGCCCGGGCGGGCGCTGGCGCTCCTCCTGCTGGTGGGCGTGCCCGTGTACGCGCTGGGGCTCCTCCTGCCGCCGCTGGTGGCGTGGGAGGCCGGCGCCTTCCCCGCCGAGGAGGGCGACCCCGCCTACGGGCCGCTCGGCACCGCGGTGGTGGGGGTGCTGGGAGGGCTGGCGGTGGGCGCGGCGGTCACCGGGCTGGCCTTCCTCCCCGCGGTGAGCCCGGGGCCGCTGCTGCTGGGCGCCGGGGCGCTGCTCACCTTCCCCCTCTTCTTCCCCCGCGGGCGGGGCGCGGACGTGGACGAGGAGGTGATCCACGAGGCGGAGACGCCGTACGGCACCCTGCGGGTGACGGAGACCGTGTTCCCCGGGGCGCGGCAGCCGGAGCGGCGGCTCTACCAGAACGACGAGGTCGAGTCGGGCGAGCTGGTGCGCAGCGGCGCGCCCACCTTCGGCTACATCGCGGCGGCCGAGCAGCTCTTCGCCGAGCTGCCGCGCGCCGGGGCGTACCTCTTCCTGGGCGGCGGGGCGTACACGCTGCCGCGCCGCGTGGCCGAGCGCGACCCGGGGGCGCGGATCACCGTGGTGGAGCTGGACCCCGAGGTGACGGCGGCGGCGTACCGCTTCTTCGGGGTGCGCCCGGAGCACGGCATCGTCACCCTGCACGGCGACGCGCGGCTGGTGGCGGAGACCCTCCCCGAGGGCGCGTTGGACCGGGTGTTCGTGGACGTGTACGACGGGCTGGAGACGGTGCCGCACCACCTGGTGACGGCGGAGGCGCTGGCGGGGCTGCGGCGGCTGGTGCGGCCGGGCGGGGTGGTGGTGCTGAACGTGATCGGGGTGGCGAAGGGGGAGGGGGAGCGGCGCTTCTGGTCGACGGTGCGGACGGCGGCGGAGGCGTTCCCGTCGCTGGCGCTCTACTACCACCTGGGGCGCGACTTCCCGGAGCGGCAGAACTTCCTGCTGGCGGCCGCGGCGGAGGAGGGGTTCCGCTTCCCGGTGCGGGCGGGGGCGTTCGACCAGTGGCCGGAGGGAGAGTGGCCGGACCTGTCGTCCGCCGCCGTCTTCCACGACCGCCTCCCCGCGCGCGAGGACCGGCGCGCCGTGCCGGGCCAGCCGGCGCCGCAGTCGCCGCCCTCCGTCTCGCGCCCGGCCGCCCAGGTCCAGCCTGGCGACTGAAGTCGCGGCAACAACGGCACGAAGTCCGCCTTCGCGGACTGCACGGTCGAGGACTTCGGGATGAGCACGATCGATCTCTCGGAGCTGCTGAAGCTGAGCGAGGCGGAGCGCATCCAGCTTGCACAGGATCTCTGGGACAGCATTCCCGCCGAATCCGATGCGCTAGCTCTTTCCGAGGAGCAGATCGCGGAGCTGGACCGCCGCCTGGCCGAACACGAGGCGGACCCTGCTTCCGCGATCTCGTGGGAAGAGGCCAGGGCACGGCTGCACGAACGCTTCGGGACTCCTGACCCGTTGACGGTCATCCGCGCCGCCGCGCCGGAAGACGCACCTGTCTTGGCGCGGCTGCGCTACGAGTTCCGCCGGGAGCTGGGCGAGGTGGTGGAGGCCGAGTCTGCCTTCGTGGAGCGGTGCACCGCGTGGATGGCGGAGCGCCTGGGACCGGCCGGCGCCTGGCGGTGCTGGGTCGCCGAGCGGGAGGGGGAGATCGTCGGCACCGCGTGGGTACAGTGGATCGAGAAGATCCCCAATCCCGTGGACGAGGCGGAGCACCACGCTTACATCACCAACTGCTACGTGCGGCCGGCCGCGCGGGGCGGCGGCATCGGTAGCGGGCTCCTGGAGGCCGCACTGGCCTGGTGCCGCGACGAGGGCGTGGACGCGGTCATCCTCTGGCCCAGCGCGCGCAGCCGCTCGCTCTACCTGCGCCACGGCTTCGCGGCGCGCGACGCCCTGCTCGAGCTCCGCCCCGCGGCTCTGAAACCGAGCGCCTGAATCGAGCCTTGCAGTTCTCCCCTCCCCCAGGGGTTATTGGGGGAGGGGTCGGGGGAGGGGGCCTGCCCGCTCCCGCTCGCCGGATCTACGGTCCAAACCGTGACCCATCCTTCCACCGGTGACCCGTCATGAAGCGCGTCCTGCTCTGTGCCGCCCTCCTCTCCGCCGCCTCCCCGCTCGCCGCGCAGGAGCAGCAGGCGCCCCTGCGCATCGCCGCGAGCAGCTTCGCCACGGTGGAGGTGCACCTCAACTCGCGCCGCATCGGCGACGAGTGGTACGAGGAGGACGCCAGCCTCACCGGCCCCTCGCGCATCGCCATCACCTACGGGCAGCCCCACGCCCGCGGGCGCACGGTGGAGGGCGGGCTGGTGCCGCGCGACACCGTCTGGCGCTTCGGCGCCAACGCCGCCACCACGCTGCACACCGATCTCGACCTCACCCTCGGCGGCTTGGCGGTGCCGCGGGGCGACTACTCGCTCTTCGTGCTCCATTCCGCCGGCGGGTGGGAGCTGATCGTCAACCGCGGCACCGGCCAGTGGGGGAGCGACTACGATCCCGCGAAGGACCTGGGGCGCGTCCGCCTGACGAGCCGCGCCCTGGCCGAGCCCGAGGAATCGCTCAGCATCTACCTGGTCCCCGAAGCCCCGCAGCCGCGCACGGGCTACGCCGAGCTGCGCGGCGCGCTGCGCATCAAGTGGGGGCGCACGGAGCTGGGCACCACCTGGCAGGTCCAGCGCTAGGAGGCGACATGGCTCCGCTCGACGTGGACGTCGTCCTCAAGCGCTTCGAGGCGCCGGACGAGGTGCGGGAGATGGTGAAGGGACGGTTCGAGCTGGTGCGGCTGGGCGGGATCACCGTCGGCCGCGCCACCTACGAGCCGGGGTGGAAGTGGTCCGAGCACGTGGGCCCGGGCGTGGGCGCCACCCGCTGCAGCGTGGAGCACGTGGGGATGGTGGTGGCGGGGACGGCGGCGGTGGCGTTCGGCGACGGCACCGTGGTGGAGCTGCGCGCGGGCGAGCTGTTCTACATCCCGCCCACGCCGCACGACAGCTGGGTGGTGGGCGACGAGCCGTACGTCTCCCTCCACTTCCTCGGCGCCGACCACTACGCACGCTAGGAGAGAGGGAGCAGATGCCGACGGACCCGGACCAGATCGCCACCGACGTCATCCGGCAGCTGGAGGCGGCGTGGAACGCGGCGGACGGCGCCGCCTTCGCCGCGCCCTTCACCGACGACGCGGACTTCGTGAACATCCGCGGCGACCACCATCGCACCCGCGAGGCCATCGCCCACGGGCACCAGGCCATCTTCGACAGCATCTACCGCGGGAGCACCGTCCGCTACGAGCTGCACCAGGCCCGCGCGCTCACCCTGGACGTGATCCTGGCCCACGTGCGCGGCACCCTCACTTCGCCCGGCGGGCCGCTGGCGGGGACGCACCAGGCCATGGCGCTGCTCGTGCTCGTGGAGACGCCGGTCGGGTGGCGCGTGGCGGCCTTCCACAACACGCTGGTGGCGGGGTAGCGTCCTCCTACGCGTCCGGCACGTTGCGGCGCAGCTCCTCCAGCCACACCACCGCCTCCGAGTCGCTCGGCGCGCGCCAGTCGCCGCGCGGCGAGAGCGATCCCCCCGACCCCACCTTGGGCCCGTTCGGCATCGCCGACCGCTTGAACTGGCTCGTCTTGAAGAAGCGCCAGAGGAACACCTCCAGCCACCGCTTCAGCGTCGGCAGGTCGTACGCCCGCCGCTTCTCCGGCGGGATCAGCGCCGGCCACACCCCCCGCTCCACATCGCCCCAGGCGTGGTCCGCCAGGAACGCCACCTTGCTCGGCCGGAAGCCGAAGCGCGTCACGTAGTACAGGTTGAAGTCCTGCAGCTCGTACGGCCCGATCGCCGCCTCCGTGCTCTGCACCGCCCCCTCCTCGTCCGCCGGCACCAGCTCGGGCGAGATCTCCGTCTCCAGGATGGAGAGGAGGGTGGCGCTGGCGTCCGCGTCGAGCTGCCCGGAGCCGGCCACCCAGCGGATCAGGTACTGGACGAGCGTCTTGGGGACCGAGGCGTTCACGTTGTAGTGCGACATCTGGTCGCCCACCCCGTAGGTGGCCCACCCCAGCGCCAGCTCGCTCAGGTCGCCCGTCCCCAGCACCAGCGCGCCGTGCAGGTTGGCCAGCCGGAAGAGGTGCGAGGTGCGCTCCCCCGCCTGCACGTTCTCGAAGGTGACGTCGTACACCTCCTCGCCGCGGCCGAACGGGTGCCCGATGTCGCGCAGCATCTGCAGCGCGGAGGGGCGGATGTCGATCTCGGCGGCGGTGGCCCCCAGCGCCTCCATCAGCCGGTGCGCGTTGCTCCGCGTCCCCGCGCTGGTGGCGAAGCCGGGGAAGGAGTAGCCGAGCACGTTGGCGCGCGGCAGCCCCAGGCGGTCCATCGTCCGCACCGCCACCAGCAGCGCCTGGGTGGAGTCGAGCCCGCCGCTGACGCCGAGCACCACCTTCTCGATCCCCGTGCTCGCCAGCCGCTTCATCAGCCCGTGCACCTGGATGTTGTACGCCTCGAAGCAGCGGGCGTCGAGCTCGGCCGGGTTGCCGGGGACGTAGGGGAAGCGCTCCACCGGCCGCATCAGCGCCAGCTCGCCCTCGGGGAGGCGCAGCTCGAACTCCACCCGGCGCAGCGCCCGCACCCGCTCCAGGTGCTCGCCGGTGGCGTCGTGGAAGGAGGTGATGCGCGAGCGGTCCTGCGCCAGCCGCTCCAGGTCCACGTCGGCGGTGATGACGTGCTCGTCGGCGGCGAAGCGCTCGGACTCGGCCAGCAGGTCGTGGTTCTCGTAGATCAGGGCGTGCCCGTCCCACGCCAGGTCGGTGGTGGACTCGCCGGGGCCGGCGGCGGAGTAGAGGTAGGCGGCGATGCAGCGGCCGGACTGGCTGGCGCAGAGGGCGCGGCGGTACTCGGCCTTGCCGACGGTGATGTTGCTGGCGGAGAGGTTGGCCAGCACGGTGGCCCCGCCCAGGGCGCCCCAGGTGCTGGGCGGCACCGGCACCCACACGTCCTCGCAGATCTCCACGAAGAGCGCGAAGCCGGGGACGTTGACCGCGTCGAACACCAGGTCCGCGCCGAAGGGCACCTCCTGCCCCAGGAAGCGCACCTCGCGGGCGGCGGCCAGGCGCGCGGGGGCGAACTGGCGGCGCTCGTAGAACTCGCGGTAGTTGGGGAGATAGCTCTTGGGGACGATCCCCAGCACCCGGCCGCGGTACACCACCACCGCGCAGTTGAAGAGCTTCCCCTCGAAGCGGAGCGGCGCCCCCACCAGGAGCACGGGGAGGAGGTGGCGGCTCTCGTCCACCAGCCGGCGGAGCGCGGCCTCCACCGCGTCGAGGAGGGCGTCCTGCTGGAAGAGGTCGTCGTTGCTGTAGGCGGAGATCCCCAGCTCCGGGAAGAGCGCCACCACCGCGCCCGCCTCCGAGGCGCGGCGGGCCAGCCCCAGCGTGCGCTCCACGTTGTAGTCCGGGTCCGCCACGCGGACGAAGGGGATGCAGACCGAGGCGCGGACGTAGCCGTGCGAGTAGGGCGAGCGGAAGGGCCGGGTCATGGGGTTCCGGTCGATGTCCCTACCGCGGCTTCGTGCGCTTGGCCGCCTTCTTCTGCGCCTTGCGCAGCTCGCCCTGCACGTACTCCATCGCCTTGCGGCGCTGCTCCAGGTGGCGCTTCATCTGCTCGCTCTGCTTGAGCTTGGCCCCCTCCGCGCCCTTGTAGCGCGTGCGGCTCATCACCCGGTTCACCAGCTTGAGGATGGGGCCGCTCACGTACTTGATCATGAACGCCTTCCCCCGCTTCCCCTCCTTCTCGAAGTGGTCCACGGCGTAGGGGAGCGCCTGCACCTGCTCCTGCACCGTGCGGTGCATCTCCTCCATCGACCGCTTCTTCTTCTTGCGGGGCGGCGGGGGCGGCGGCGTGCTCTTTCCGGTGCTCTTCGCGTTCTTCGGCGTGGCCATGGAGCCGTCGGTGGCGGTTCGGGATCGGTGCCGGGAAGGCCCCGGCGGCCGTGTCAGTACCCCGTGCGGGGGCGCCGGTTCAGGGCCGTTGCCCCGCCGCGCCGGGGGCGGTACGATACACGTTCCGAGCCCGGCGCGGTAGCCTTCCCAGCGTGTCCCTGAACTTGCGAATCGCCCACCTGGCGGACCTCCACCTGGGGTTCCGCGCCTACCACCGGAGCAACGCGCGCGGGATCAACCTCCGCGAGGCCGACGTGGCCGAGGCGTTCCGCCAGGCGGTGGCGCGCGTCGTCGAGCTGCGGCCGGACCTGGTGCTGGTGGCCGGCGACGTCTTCCACACCGTGCGCCCCAGCAACCACGCCATCGCCGGCGCCTTCCGCCAGTTCTCGCTCCTGCACGAGCGCCTCCCCGGCGTCCCGGTGGTGATGATCGCCGGCAACCACGACTCGCCCCGCAGCGCCGACACCGGCAACATCCTCAACCTCTTCCGCGAGATCGAGACCGTCCGCGTGGTGTGCGACGAGGGCGCCACCGTCCGCCTCCCGGAGCTCGACGCCTCCGTCCGCTGCCTCCCCCACGTGGCGCTCGCCACCGACCCGGAGCCCTCCCCGCCGGAGCCGGACCCGAAGGCGAAGCACAACCTGCTGATGCTGCACGCCGAGGTGCCGAGCGCGACCGCCGACCCGGCCGAGCACCCCACCGAGTACGGCGGCGTGCTCCTCCCCGCGGCGCGCATCGGCGCCGAGCGCTGGGAGTACGTGGCGCTCGGCCACCACCACCTCTGCGAGGCGCGCGCCGCCAACATGTGGTACCCCGGCGGGATCGAGCGCACCTCCGTCAACATCTGGCGCGAGACCGGGCCCAAGGGCTTCCTCCTCTACGACACCGAGACGGCCACGGCCGAGTTCCAGCCGGTGGAGACGCGCGAGATGGTGGACCTGCCGCGCCTCTCCGCCGCGGGCCGCAGTCCGGCCGAGGTGGACGCGCTCGTCCGCGCGGCGGTGGAGGGGATCCCCGGGGGCGTGCGCGGGCGGATGGTGCGGCTGATCCTCACCGACGTCCCCCGCGCGGTGGTGCGGGAGCTGAACCACAAGCAGATCCGCGAGTGGAAGGCCGAGGCGGTGCACTTCCACCTGGACGCGCGCCCCCCGGAGGTGCGGCGCCGGGTGGGCTCGGGCGCACCGCTGCGCCGGCTCTCGCTGCGCGAGCAGGTGGCGGCGTACCTGGAGAAGAGCTGGGAGCTCTCCTCGCCGGACCTGGACCGCGGGCGGCTGGTGGGACTGGCGCTGGAGTACGTGGACCGCACCGGCGGGGAGGAGTGAGGCCATGCGCCTGCTGAGCCTGCGCCTGCGCAACTTCCGCCAGCACGCGGACACGGAGATCGCCTTCCGCTCCGGGCTCACCGGCGTCATCGGCGCCAACGGGGCGGGGAAGACCACCATCCTGGAGGCCATCGCCTGGGCCATCTACGGCGCCCAGGCGGCGCGGGGGACGAACGACACCATCCGCTTCAGCCGGGCGGGGCCGCGCAGCCGGGTGGAGGTGGAGCTGGGCTTCGCCCTGGGCGGGCACGAGTACCGGGTGGTGCGCACCCTCAACCAGGCCGAGGTCTTCCTGGACGGGTCGCTCCTCCCGGTGGCGTCGAGCCTGGGCGGGGTGACGGAGTACCTGCACGCGCGCATCGGGATGACGCGCGAGGAGTTCTTCAACACCTACTTCACCGGCCAGAAGGAGTTGGCCTTCCTGGCCGCGATGGGCCCCTCGGACCGGGGGCGCTTCCTCTCGCAGGTGCTCGGCTACGAGCGGCTGCGCCGGGCGCAGGAGCTGGCGCGGGCGCGGCGCAACGAGCTGCGCAGCGAGATCCGCGGCCTGCGCGCCACCCTCGGCGACCCGGAGGTGCTGGCGGCCGCGCGCGTGGAGGCCGAGCGCGCCCTGGGCGAGGCGGTGCAGGCGTACGCCGCGGCCCGCCGGGCGCTGGAGGAGGCCGAGGAGGAGCGGAAGGCGCTGGAGCCGAAGTGGGCGAAGGCGCAGGAGGCGCGCGAGCGGTTCCGCGAGCTCACCCACGCCATGGAGGCCGCCGCCGCCGAGCGCGAGAACGCCCAGCGCGACGTGGAGCGCGCCCGCGCCGAGCTGGAGACGGTGGCCCAGGCGCAGAAGGCGCTCAAGCCGCTGCGCATGCAGCTCAAGGTGCTCCCCCAGCTCAGCGACGAGTGCGACCGGCTGGCCGAGCTGGCGCGGCAGGACGAGCAGCGCCGCGCCCTGGCCCGCCAGCTCCAGGAGCTGGAGAAGGAGCTGGCCCGCGGCGCCGAGCGGCAGGCGAAGGTGGAGTCCGCCCCCGAGCTGGAGCGGAAGTACGCGGAGGAGCTGGAGATCCTGAAGACGGGGCGGGCGAAGTTCGAGGCGGAGCTGGAGGAGAAGCGCACCGCCTGGCTCCAGGACCGGCAGGACGCCGCCGCCAAGCTGCAGTTCTGCAAGGACCGCGGCAACGAGCTGCGCGACCAGGTGAAGGAGATCCAGCGGCTGGGCCCCGAGGGCACCTGCCCCACCTGCGGCCGCCCCCTGGGGAAGCACTACGAGAGCCTGCTGGAGGAGCTGCGCGACCAGCTGGGCTCCATCGCCCAGGACGCCAAGTGGTGGACCAGCCGCTTCGAGCAGATCCAGGACAAGCCCGCGGACGTGGCCGAGCTGGAGGCGAAGCTGCGGCAGTTCGGGGTGGCGGTGGAGGACCGCGCGGGGAAGCTCACCCGCTGCCAGGCCGCTGTGCAGGAGCTGGAAGGGCTGCGGAAGGACCGCGCCGCCCGCGAGGCGCGCAAGGCCGAGCTGGCCGCCGAGCTGGAGGCGGTGCCCGCGGGGTACGACGCCGCGCGCCACCGCGAGGCCGAGCGGCAGCTGCGCACCCTGCGCGAGGTGGAGAAGCAGGCCGCCCGGCTGGAGGAGGCGGCCGGCCGCGCCGCGGAGCGGGAGAAGGAGCTGAAGGAGGCCCGCGCGCGCGACGCCGCCGCCGAGAAGCACCGCGCGGACGCCGCGAAGGCGCGCGACGCGCTCCGCTTCTCCGAAGACGACTTCGCCCGGCTGAAGGCCGAGCACGAGGGCCTCGCCGAGCGGTGCCACCTGGCCGGGCTGGACGCCGCCGAGCGCAAGGGCGCGGTGCGCACCGCCGAGGTGGAGGCGCAGGGGGCCCGCCGCGCCGAGGACGAGTACCGCGAGCGGGCGCGCGAGCTCGGCGAGCGCGAGACGGATCTCCGCCACCACGAGGAGCTGGACGGCGCCTTCACCGAGCTGCGCAACGAGCTCAACGACCAGGTGCGCCCCGAGCTCTCCGAGATCGGCTCCCTCTTCCTGGCGCAGCTCACCGACGGGCGCTACACGGCGATGGAGATCGACGCCGGCTACAACCTCATGGTGCTCGACGAGGGCGAAGAGAAGCCGGTGATCTCGGGGGGCGAGGAAGACATCGCCAACCTGGTGCTCCGCCTCTCCCTCTCGCAGATGATCGCCGAGCGCGCGGGGCACCCGCTCTCGCTCCTCATCCTCGACGAGGTCTTCGGCTCGCTCGACGTGGCCCGGCGCGACAACGTGCTGAACCTCCTCCACCACCTGGAGGACCGCTTCGAGCAGGTGATCCTCATCACCCACATCGAGGGGATCCGCGAGGGGCTGGACCAGGTGCTGCGCGTGGAGTTCGACGAGCGCGCGGGCACCTCCGTGGTGCGCGAGGAGGTGATCACCGGCGGCGACGACTACCCCGAGGCCCCCATGGCGGCCGACTGATGTCCGCCGGCGCCTTCCCCGAGACCCGCCACTCGGTGCTCGCCGCCGTGCGCGGCGGCGACCCGCAGGCGCGGGCGCGCGCCGCGGAGGCGCTGGCGGCCGCGTACTGGCGCCCCGTCTACACCTACCTGCGCCTGCGCTGGCGCGCCGCCCCGCCGGACGCGGAGGACCTCACCCAGGACTTCTTCGCCCGCGCGCTGGAGCGCGAGCTCTTCGCGCGCTACGACCCGGCGCGCGCGCGGCTGCGCACCTGGCTGCGCACCTGCCTCGACCGCTTCGTCCTGAACCGCCGCAAGGCGGAGGGGCGGCTGAAGCGCGGCGGCGGCGCGCGGCTCCTCCCGCTCGACTTCGCCGGCGCCGAGGGCGAGCTGCTGCGGCACGACCCGCCGGACCCGGCGGCGGACCCCGACGCCCTCTTCGCCCGCGAGTGGTCGCGCAGCGTCTTCTCGCTGGCGCTGGAGCGGGTGCGCGCGCGGTGCGCGGCCGCGGGGAAGACCGTCCCCTTCGCCCTCTTCGAGCGCTACGACGTGGCGGGCGCGGACGACCCCGACCGCCCCACCTACGCCGAGCTGGCCGCGGCGCACGGCCTCCCCGTCACCCAGGTCACCAACCACCTGGCCGCCGTGCGCCGCCTCTTCCGCCAGGCGGTGCTGGAGCTGCTGCGCGAGCTGAGCGGGAGCGACGCCGAGTACCGCGCCGAGGCCAGGGAGCTGCTGGGGGTGGACCCGCCGTGAGCGGCCTCTCCGACGCCGCGCTGGAGCACCTGCGCCGCCTGGCCGCGGAGCCGGAGGCGGACGGGGAGGGCGGCTTCCGCTACGCGCTGCGCGAGGAGGTGGGGCGCGGCGGGATGGGCGTGGTCTACCGCGCCCGGGACCGCGAGCTGGGGCGCGACGTGGCGCTCAAGGCCCTCCCGGCCCCGGCGGACCCGGCGCTGGTGGAGCGGCTGCAGCGCGAGGCCCGCATCCTGGCCCGGCTGGACCACCCCGGCGTCGTCCCGGTGCACGACGCGGGGGCGCTCCCGGACGGGCGGCCCTTCTACGTGATGAAGCTGGTGCGCGGCGAGCGGCTGGACGCGTGGGCCCGCGGCCGCGCGCTGGCCGAGCGGCTGCGCACCTTCCTGCGCGTGTGCGAGCCGGTGGCCTTCGCCCACGCCCGCGGCGTGGTGCACCGCGACCTGAAGCCGCAGAACGTGATGGTGGGCGCCTTCGGCGAGGTGCTGGTGATGGACTGGGGAGTGGCCCGCCTGCGCGCGGTGGCGGAGGACGATCCGGGCGTGGCTACTTCGTCCACTATCCACGCGGGGGAGACGGCGCACGGCACGGTGCTGGGGACGCCCGGCTTCATGGCGCCGGAGCAGGCGCGCGGCGAGGTGCACCGGGTGGACGAGCGCACCGACGTCTTCGCGCTGGGCGCCATCCTGCGCGGGCTGATGGCGGGCGAGCCGCACGGGCGCGCGCTGGCCGCCGTGGCGGCGAAGGCGGCGGCGCCGGAGCCGGAGGCGCGCTACGCCGCCGTGGCCGACCTGGCGGCGGACGTGCAGCGCTGGCTGGACGGCGAGCCGGTGAGCGCCCACCGCGAGAGCGTGGCGGAGCGCGCCGGCCGCCTCTACCGGCGCTACCAGACGCCGGTGCTGCTGGTCCTCGCCTACCTGCTCATGCGCGTGCTCCTCCTCCTCTTCCAGCGCGACGGCTAAAGACCTGCCCCGCTCGCGTGGTATGGAAGTCTGCGAGACCCGGAATCCCTTTCCACCCCTCAGGAGAAACTCCCCATGAGCAAGCCCGTCCTCGGCATCGTCCTGGGCGCCGTCCTGGGTATCTTCGACGGCCTCACCGCGCTCGTCTCCGCCCCCGAGCTGAAGAGCGCCATCGCGAGCATCGTCATCGGCTCCACCTTCAAGGGGATCATCGCCGGCGCGGCCATCGGCTGGTTCGCGAAGAAGTTCGACAACCTGGCGGCGGGCGTGGTCTTCGGGCTGGCGGTGGGGCTGCTGCTGGCCTTCGCCGTGGCCGCCATGCCGGCGGAGAACGGACAGCACTACTACTGGGAGATCATGCTCCCCGGCGCCATCGTGGGCGTCATCCTGGGCTACGCCACCCAGAGGCACGCCGCCGGGCGCCGCTCCGCCCTGGCCGGGTGACGCATTGACACTGCGCGGGGGCGGGGGGAGATTCGCTCGATGCCCCTCGCCCCCGCCCTCCCCGACTTCCTCGCGCTGGCCCGGAGCGCCACCCTGGTGCCCGTGTGGCGCGAGCTGCTCTTCGACACCGACACCGCCGTCTCCGCCTACCACAAGCTGGCCCGCCCGCCCTTCGGCTTCCTGCTGGAGTCCGTGGTGGGCGGCGAGACCTGGGCGCGCTACACCTTCCTGGGGACGGAGCCGCGCGGCGCCTGGCGGCTCAGCGGGCGCCGCGTGGAGAGCTGGACCCCCGCCGGCGGCTGGACCGACGCCGGCGAGCGCGCGGACCCGCTGGGCGACTTCGACCGCCTGCTGCGCGCGCACCGTCCCGCCACCGTGCCGGGGCTGCCGCGCTTCTGGGGCGGCGCGGTGGGCTTCTTCGGCTACGACGTGGTGCGGCTGGTGGAGCGGCTCCCGCCCGCCCCGCCCGCAGAGCTGGCGCTGCCGGACGCGCTCTTCCTCCTCACCGGCACCGTGGTGGCGGTGGACAACCTCTTCGGCCGGGCGTACGCCATCCGCGCGGTGGAGACCGCGGACGCGGACGAGGCCGAACTGCGGCGCCGCTACGACGCGGCGGCCGGGGAGCTGGAGGCGCTGGTGGCGCGGCTGCGCGAGTCGCCCGGCCCCGCGCCGCTGGAGCTGGCCCCGCCCGCCGCCGCGGACCCGCCCTTCCGCAGCACCTGCACCCGCGAGCGCTTCGAGGACGGGGTGCGCCGCATCCAGGAGTACATCCGGGCGGGCGACGCCTTCCAGGTGGTGCTCTCGCAGCGGCTGACGGTGCCGCTGCGGGCGGCGCCCTTCGACCTCTACCGCGCCCTGCGCACCCTCAACCCCTCGCCCTACCTCTTCTTCCTGGAGCTGGACGGCTTCGCGCTGGTGGGCTCCTCGCCCGAGACCATGGTGCGGCTGGAGGACGGGAAGGTCACCGTGCGCCCGATCGCCGGCACCCGCCGCCGCGGGCGCGACGCCGCCGAGGACGCCGCCCTGGCCGCGGAGCTGCGCGCCGACGCCAAGGAGCTGGCCGAGCACCTGATGCTCCTGGACCTGGGGCGCAACGACGTGGGGCGGGTGGCGCGCTACGGGAGCGTGCGCGTCCCCGACCGCATGGCGGTGGAGCGCTACTCGCACGTCCTCCACCTGGTCTCCACCGTGGAGGGCGACCTGCGCGACGGGCTCTCGGCGGTGGACGTGCTGCGCGCCTCCTTCCCCGCGGGGACCGTCTCGGGCGCCCCCAAGGTGCGGGCGATGGAGATCATCGACGAGCTGGAGCCGGTGCGGCGCGGCCCCTACGCGGGGGCGGTGGGCTACTTCGGGTACGGGGGGATGAACCTGGACACGGCCATCGCCATCCGCACCGTGGTGGCCGAGGGCGGGCGGGCGCACGTGCAGGCGGGCGCCGGGGTGGTGGCGGACTCGGACCCCGCCGCCGAGTACGAGGAGACGCTCAGCAAGGCGCGGGCGCTGCTGCGCGCGGTGCAGCTGGTGACCCCCGGCGCCGGCCGCCCCGGCGGGGAAGCTTGACACCTCTCCCCGCGGAGCCTATATAGTTGCCGTTCAAGCCTGAACGGCCGTCCGGTCGAAGACGCAGCCCCGGTTCCGGGATCGCTCGTGCTGCCAGTCCTCCCCAATCGCTGAGCCGTACACGTCACGGGCGAGCCCGCTCGTGCGTTTTATTCTTGTTCCCGCAGGCCCGTCCTTCCCACCCCCAGGCAGGAGGTAACCGACCGGCCGAATATTTCTCCGTGCAGCAGGGGAGCCCCGGCCTTCGCGGCCGGCTCAGGACGCTCCCCGAACATCCCCTTTCGCAGGTGCGCGCCGGGAAAGCTCGATGGGGCCCGGAGCGCACGCAGGAACACTCACCACCCCCTGGCGGCCCGGGACGGCCGCCGGACCAAGGAGGACGAATGAGCAAGTTCCGCCGGCTGATGGCGATGCTCGTTGCCTTAGCCTTGGCGCCCCTGTCGCTGTCGGCCCAGGAGCCGGCACGCGTGAGCGGGCGCGTCACCAACACCTCCGGTAGCCCCGAGAGCGCGGTGCTCATCCGCATCGACGCCCTCAACCTGGGGACCAACACCGGCACGGACGGCACCTACACCCTCACCATCCCCGCCGCGCGCGTGCGCGCCGGGCAGACGGTGTCGATCACGGCCTCGCGCCTGGGTCTCACGCCGTCCACCCGCCAGGTCACGCTCAACCCGGGGGCCAGCGCCACCGTCAACTTCGAGCTGGGCACCGACGTGCTGCGCCTCACCCAGCTGGTGGTGACCGGCGCCGGCACCGAGACCCGCGCCGAGCGCCTGGGCACCGCCCGCGCCACCGTGGACTCCGCGCTCATCGAGCGGACCAACGAGGCGAACGTGGTGCAGGCGCTGGCCGGCAAGGTGCCGAACGTGGTCACCAACCAGGCCTCCGGCGAGGCGGGCGCCTCCACGGCCATCCGCATCCGCGGGCCCAAGACCATCACCGGCACCGGCCAGCCGCTCATCGTGGTCGACGGCGTGCCGATCCTGAACACCACCCGCACCACCGGCTCCGTCCTGGCCAGCACCGTGGCGCCCAACCGCGCCTCGGACATCAACCCGGCGGACATCGAGTCCATCGAGGTGCTGAAGGGGCCGGCGGCCGCCTCCATCTACGGCGCGCAGGCCGGCGCCGGCGGCGCCATCCTCATCACCACCAAGCGGGGCCGCCCCGGGCGCACCCGCTACTCGCTCAACTCGTCGGTGCAGTTCGACGAGGTGGCCAACGCCATCCCGCTGCAGTCGAGCTTCGGGGTGGGGTCGCTGAACGTGGCGACCACCTGCGCCACCACCAACTGCTTCATGGGCGCCAGCTTCTTCTCCTGGGGGCCCGCCCTGGCCGCCGGGACGCCCACCTTCGACCACTTCGACGAGCTGTACGAGACGGGGACGATCTTCGACAACACCCTCACCGTCTCGGGCGGGAGCGAGCGCACCACCTTCTACCTGTCG
>DASUNK010000017.1:0-2265 GCA_036277195.1 Longimicrobiaceae bacterium
GTACGCCGCCCCGCCGAGGAGCCCACCGGGCAGGAGGAGGCGAAGGTGGCCACCCTCCCCCGCGAGGCGCTGGGGAGCCGCCCGCTGGCCGAGCTGGTGGAGGCGCGCGCCTACGCCGTCCCCGCCGCGCGCTTCGGGCGCGGGGCGTGGAGCCTGGACCGCAACGACGTCGCCACGCTGATGGAGAAGGTGCGCCGGGCCGGGGTGCCGCTCGGCGAGTTCACCGGCGCGCCGCTCCTCTACGGCATCAAGACCGGGCTCAACGAGGCCTTCCTCCTCGACCAGTCCCACCGCGACCAGCTGGTGGCGGCGGACCCCGGCTCCGCCGAGATCATCAAGCCCTACCTGCGCGGGCAGGACATCCGGCGCTGGACCCCGGAGTGGGCGGGGCTGTGGATGATCTTCGCGCGGCGGGGGATCGACATCGACCGCTACCCGGGGGTGCGCGCCCACCTGCTGGGGTACCGCGGGCAGCTCGAGCCCCGGCCGGCGGACTGGGGGGGCGAGTGGCAGGGACGGAAGCCGGGGGCGTACCGCTGGTTCGAGCTGCAGGACGCCGTCGACTACTACGAGGCCTTCGAGCGCCCCAAGCTGGTGATCCAGCGCATCGCCTTCCACCCGCGCGTGGCGCTCGACGGCGGCGGCATGTACCTGAACGACTCCGCCATCATCGTCCCCTCCGCCGACCTGTGGACGCTGGGGGTGCTGAACTCGCCCACCCTCTGGTACTACGCCTCGCGGAGCCTGCCGCACAAGAAGGACGAGGCGCTGGCGATGGACATCGACAAAGCCGAGTCGCTCCCGGTGCCGCTGCCTCCGCCGGAGGCGCGGGCGGAGGCGGAGACCTCGGTGGCGCGGCTGATCGAGCTCACGCGCGAGCGGCGCGCGCTGGAGCGCGAGATGTTCGAGTGGCTGGGGGCGGAGCTGGGGGTGGCGCAGCCGGGGACGCAGCTGGAGCGCTTCGCGGACCTGGCGGCGGAAACCTTCCTGGAGGAGGTGCGGCAGCGCCGCTCGAAGAAGGCGCCGCCGCTGGCGCCGCAGCAGGTGGCGGCGCTCCGGCAGGCGCACGGCGAGTATGCGCCGCGGCTGCGGACGCTGGAGGCGAAGGCGGCGGGGCTGGAGCACCGGCTGAGCCACCTGGTGAACCGCGCCTACGGCCTCTCCCCGGAGGATGTGGAGCTGATCTGGTCGACGGCCCCGCCGCGCATGCCCGTGGGCCGCTGAGCTAGACCTCGCGCAGGTCGAACCGCATGCTGACGGCTATGGCGTCGGGGTCGCGGCCGTGCACGGCGGCCTCCTTCCGCCGCTCGCGCTGGCGCAGCCGGTTCCTGACGAAGCCCTGCCGCTCGTACCAGGCCACCAGCTCCGGCTGCGCGTCGAGGGTGAGATACCGGCACCCGAGAGGGTCCCCTGCTTCCCGTGCGAGAGTGGCGATATCACCGACCACGTACCTCCCGAACCCGTATCTGTGGAAGCGGTGGTCGACCCCGAGCTGCGCGAGCTTCAGGGCACCCACATGCTTGTACAGCGTGTCGGCGTCCCGCTCCTGCCGGCCGAGCGGAAGCGAGTCCATGCACACCGTAGCGTAGGCAGCGAGCATCCCACGCAGGAAGTACAGGTAGGTCGTCGAGATCCGCTGCCGCTGATCCAGCCAGGCCCGCTCGTAGAAGAAGCGGTTCTGCTCTTCCCGACCGCAATCGAAGCCAGGGAGTGGCGGGCCATCGAGCCTGCGGATCTCCACCTCCTCGGCTTGCCAGGGCGTTGCGTCCATTCCGTGCATTTTTGCCGAGGGCGACAAAAAAGCGGGTCGCCGGGACCCGCCCGTTCCTGCAACCCCGTCTCGTTTACTCCTCTTTCGCCGCCTTCTCCTTCTCCATGCAGCGCTGGCGGATTTCACGCATGATGCGGCCGCGGGCGAAGGTGGCGCGCCGCTCCGGGGTGTCCGCCGGCGGACGGGCCATCTCCTCCAGGACCTCGCGCGAGCCTTCGTCCGAGAGCGGGGGGGTGCGTCTCATGCCCATGACCTACTCCTCCGTTGACGAGTGTGCACGTCCGATAGTATAGCTTGACCAGATCCTGCTCGTCAAGTTTGTCCAGTTCACGATATGCCTCGCAACCCTCGTCCGTCCGGGAAGATCACCGCCGTGCGGCTGCTGCGCGAGCGGGTGCCCTCGTTCGCGCGGTATCCGTTCAGCCTCCCCGCCGTGCGCACCCTCGACGCGCTGGAGCTGCACCCCGCCGTCACCTACTTCGTGGGCGAGAACG
>DASUNK010000018.1:0-2056 GCA_036277195.1 Longimicrobiaceae bacterium
CCTGGCCGAGGGGGGCGAGCCGGTGCCGGTGGGGGTGGCGGGCGAGCTCTACATCGGGGGCGCGGGGGTGGTGCGCGGCTACCTGGGGCGTCCGGAGCAGACCGCGGAGCGCTTCGTGGCCGACGCGTACGGCGGCGAGCCGGGGGCGCGGCTGTACCGGACGGGTGACCTGGCGCGGTGGCGGCCGGACGGAACGATCGAGTTCCTGGGCCGGACCGACTTCCAGGTGAAGGTGCGCGGCTTCCGCATCGAGCCGGGCGAGATCGAGGCGCGGCTGGCGGAGCACCCGGGAGTGCGCGAGGCGGTGGTGATGGCGCGCGAGGACGTGCCGGGGGACGTGCGGCTGGTGGCGTACGTGGTCGGCGACGCGGACGCGGAGTCGTTGCGCGCGCACCTCTCCACCGCGCTCCCGGAGTACATGGTGCCGGCGGCGTACGTGCGGCTGGACGCGCTGCCGCTGACGCCGAACGGCAAGGTCGATCGCAAAGCGCTTCCCGCTCCCGACGGCGAGGCGTATGCTGTGCGTGCCTTCGAAGCGCCGCTCGGCGAGGTGGAGGAGGCTCTCGCGGAGATCTGGATGGAGCTGCTGGGAGTGGAGCGGGTGGGTCGCTGGGACCACTTCTTCGAGCTGGGCGGCCACTCGCTGCTGGCGGTGCAGGTGATCTCGCGGGTGCGGCAGGTGTTGGGGTTGGAGGTCGCGCTGGGGGAGATGTTCACCCGGCCCGTGCTGGCCGATTTCGCGCGCGGGCTGGCGACGGCGGCGCGGTCGGAGCTGCCGCCGATCGAGCCCGCCGTCCGGGAGGGTCGCGTGCCGCTGTCGTTTGCCCAGCAGCGGCTGTGGTTCCTGGAGCAGCTGGGGGATCTGCGCAGCACCTACCACCTCTCCCAGCGGCTGCGTCTGCGCGGGGAGCTGGACCGGGCGGCGCTGGTGCGCGCGCTGGACCGCATGGTGGCGCGCCACGAGGCGCTGCGCACCACGGTCGCGGAGGTGGACGGGGTCGCGGAGCAGCGGATCGCGCCGGCGGACATCGGATTCCGGCTCGGAGAGCACGACCTGAGCGGGCAGGCGGACGCGAAGGCGGAGCTCGGCCGGCTGCTGGCCGAGGAGGCGCGTGCGCCCTTCGACCTGGAGCGGGGACCGCTCATCCGCGGCCGGCTGATCCGCGTATCCCCGGACGATCACGTCCTGGTGGTGACGATGCACCACATCGTCAGCGACGCCTGGTCGATGGGGCTGCTCACCCGGGAGCTGGGTGCGCTCTACGGAGCGTTCCGCCGCGGCGAGCCCGATCCCCTTCCCGCGCTGCCGGTGCAGTACGCGGACTACGCGGCGTGGCAGCGGCGCTGGGTAGAGGGAGACGTTCTGCAGGCGCAGGCGGAGTACTGGACGGAGACGCTCGCCGGCGCGCCGGAGCTGCTGGAGCTCCCCACCGACTACCCGCGGCCGGCGCAGGTGGACCATGCGGGGGTGTGGCTCGGGGTAGAGCTGGACGCGGAGCTCACGACGGGGCTGAAGGCACTCGGGCGGCGGAACGGGACGACGCTGTTCATGACGCTGCTGGGCGCCTGGGCGACGGTGCTGAGCCGGCTGTCGGGCCAGGAGGACGTGGTGATCGGCACGCCCACGGCCAATCGCGGCAGGAGGGAGATCGAAGGGCTGATCGGCTTCTTCGTGAACACCCTGGCCGTGCGCGTGGATCTCTCGGGCGCTCCGAGCGTGGCGGAGCTGCTGGCGCGGGTCAAGGAGCGGGCGCTGGGGGCGCAGCAGCATCAGGACATCCCCTTCGAGCAGGTGGTGGAGCTGGTGCAGCCGGTGCGGAGCATGGCGCACAGCCCGCTCTTCCAGGCGATGTTCACGTGGCAGAACGCCCCGCGCGGCGGGCTGGAGCTGCCGGGGCTCACGCTCGGCTCGCTCGGATCGGCGGGATCGGCGGGATCGGCGGGATCGGCGGGGTCGGCGGGCTCCGCGTCGGAAGCGGCGGCGAAGTTCGACCTGTCGCTCGAGCTGTCGGAGCGGGACGGGCGCATCGTCGGAGGCGTGACGTACGCGACCTCG
>DASUNK010000019.1:0-5759 GCA_036277195.1 Longimicrobiaceae bacterium
CTGGCGGGCGCGGCGGAAGCGGCCGAGCGGGTGGGAGATCGGGGGATCGAGCGCTACCTGGCGCCCCGGCTCCCCTGGCCGTGCGGCGTCCCCAACGGCGGCGAGACGCCCGCCCTCATGCTGGGCACCGCCGGGATCGGCCACTTCTACCTGCGGCTGCACGCGCCCGAGCGCATCCCCTCCGTGCTGCTCATCACCCCCTGAAATGAAAGCCGGCCCGCGAGAGAAGCTCTCGCGGGCCGGGCTGGAGTGAAGCTCGGGACTACTGCTCGATCGGGCAGAGCGTGTAGCCCGTGTTCGGGTCCACCGTGCAGTTGCTGATGCCGCCGCCACCCGTGCCGCCGGTGCCACCCGTCCCGCCCGTGGAGCCGGTCGCGGGAGTCACCCGGAAGATCCCCCACAGCCCGCCGTCGAAGAGGAACGACGGCTGGTCGCGGTACAGGTAGTCACCCGCCACGCGGAGCTTGCCGCCCGCGCCGTTGCGGGGAAGCACGTCGAAGTGGTTGGTGGGCCCGTGGCCGATCTGCGACCCCTTCCACTCCGAGAGCGGGTTGTTAGCCAGGGCGGTGGAGTTCCGGTTGTACGGCAACTCCTGCCACACGTGCCCGTGCACCTGGAACACGTGGTTGCGGGCGTGGCCGCCGGGCTGCACCACCCGGAAGCGCACTTCCTTCCCCGCCTCGGCCGTGAACACCGGCGTCTGCGGGTCGGCGCCGCCCAGCAGCACGTTGGCCAGCGAGTTCCGGAAGTTCAGCTCCCGGGTGAAGCCCAGGCTGGCGTTGGGCGCGAAGCCCATCCGGAACCAGAGGGGCTCCGTCCGGTAGTTGAACGCCTTCTGCGCCGAGTCCTCCGGGTCCTCCGCCTCGGCCAGGTTCGGCACCGCCGCGCCCGCCGCGAAGGTGGTGTCCCCGCTCGGGCGGGACTGGCAGCGCACCTTCTCGGCCGGCTCCATGTCCGACGTGTCGGAGCAGTCGCGCAGCGGGAGCGTGGTGCTGCTCCCGAAGCGCAGGTTCACGTCGTCCTGGTAGAGCACCACAAACTCGCGGAAGGTGGTGCCGTCGGAGCGCCGCACCGTGGCCGACGCCCGCGAGCCGGCGTCGGTGGTCCAGGTGGAGCCCCGGGGCTCGATCACCAGCGCCGCCACCCCGCCCTTGTTGGGGTGCTTGATGCGGTCGGCCGGGATCAGGTTGGTGGCGCCGTACTCCACGGGCGTGGCCACCAGCGCGCCGTTCACCACGCTCACCTCGCCCGCGTACCAGCGGTACACGCCGCGCTTCTTCGGCCGCACCAGGGTGTGCGGGTTGAAGCCCACGCGCGAGCCGTCCGAGCGGGTCACGTCCACCGCCACCAGCTGCGGGTGGAGTCCCACCCACTGCGAGGGGTCCACCTGGTTGGCGTTGAACTGGTCGATGATCATCGGCAGGGTGTTGTACCCGTCCGGGTCCAGCAGCCCGTTGGGAAGCCGGTTGCGCAGGTGCACCTCGATGCAGTCGCCCGCCGCCGCGCGCAGCACCAGCGGCTCCACCGGCACCCCCGCCTTCAGCGTGCCGTTGGTGTTCAGGTCGGCCGAGTAGACGTAGAGGATGCCGCTCGGGTCCACCAGCGGCCCGCCGTTGACGGTGCGGGAGTTGTAGACGATCCGTCCTCCCGGCAGCGCCTTGGAGGCCGCCACCGCCGAGACGTCGAACTGCCGCACCGGCGCGTTCTTGGGGCACACCCCGTTGAACTCGTTGCTCCCGGTGAAGCCGCTGCTCGACGACCCGTCGGTGCTGCCGCCCGTGCTGCCACCGGTGCTGCCCCCGTCGTACGTGCCGGGCGTGGTGGTGCCGCCGTAGCCGCCGTCCGGCATCGAGAGCGCGTCCTCGGAGCCGAAGTCGTCGAACGCCATGGTTTGCATGCCGCCCGACTCCTGGGTCTCCATGCTGCTGCTGCTGGTGCTGCTGGTCGAGGTCGACTGCGCCGCCAGCTCGATCGAGAGCGCGTCGGACCCGTCCTGGTTGTAGTCCAGCGGGAGCAGGTCGTTCTGCGTGCTCCGGTAGGCCCGCATGATCCCCCACATCCCGTTCCACAGGTCGTCGCTCGCCGAGCCGCCCTGGTACAGGTAGTCGGCGAAGCTGCCGATGGTGTTGCCGGGGAGCGGCGGGAGCACGAACTCGTAGTGCTCGCTGATCCCCATCATCTGGCTGTTGCGGTAGCCGCTGGCCGAGTCCGAGGGCTCGAACAGCCACTCCGTGCCGTGCACGCTGAAGTTGTGCCCCTCCTCGTGGGCGCCCACCAGGATGCGGATCTGCACCCGGTCGTCCTCGTACGCCCGCAGCAGCGGGGTGAAGGGGTCGCCGGCGCGCACGTCGCGAGTGAGCGGCCGGTAGAAGGTGGGCTGGGTGTTGAGCCGCGCGTCGGCGCGGGTGATGTCGCTGGCGAAGACCTTCGCCAGGTCGCCCGCCTCGCCCGAGGCCTGGGCGTTGGTGGACGGGTTCCGCACCCGGAGCGCGATCGGCTCGTTGCGGTAGTTCACCAGCATGGTCCCCGGGTCGTCGGCCGAGAGCAGCTCCGGGCACGGCGCCGGATGGCCGCTCGGGCAGGCGCCCGCCACCGGCGGCCGCAGCATGAAGGGCAGCACCGGGTTGGGCTCGAACTTACCCGCCGGGTTGATGGCCTTGGCCGGGTCCGCGATCCCCACGGTCGTGACCCCGGTGGCCGGGTCGGTGAAGTTGCGCAGGGCGTGGTTCGACCCCGCGTCGTACGCCAGCGCGAAGTCCGCGATCTGCAGGTTGAACTCGCGGTAGCTGCTGTCGGCGACGGCGGTCAGGATGTCGGCCCGCCAGCTGGTGGGGCCGCCGTCGAGCGCGCGCGTCCCGAAGAACACGCCCGTCTCCGGGTCGCGCCAGCGCGAGTTCTTCGGCTCCGTCACCAGGCCGGCGTAGAGGCCCGCCTGCTGGTGCGTGGAGGGGCCGAAGTGGTCGTGGGTGAACACCGTGCGCAGCGTACGGTCCTTGCCGTTCACGTTGAGCACGTCGTCCACGAACCAGCGCTGGATCGTCTCCTGCGCCCCCAGCCACTCGCCGTTGGGACCGGCGCCGAAGAAGGGGTGCGCCTCCGCCACCGGGCAGACGAAGGTGCCGTCGCGCGGGTCGCCCGACTTCAGCCCCGTGCACCCGTTCTGCCGGCGGATCGCCTCCACCCGCTCCTGCGTCTCGCCGGGCGAGAAGGAGCCGTCCTCGTAGTTGAAGCCGTTGGCGGCGCCGTCCGAGGCGGTCACGTCGAACTTCACCAGGTGGATGTGCTGCCCGATGACGTCGGTGGGCGTGCGCACCTGGAAGTCGTCCATCTGGTATTCCTTGGGGATCAGGTTCACCAGGTGGTAGGTGATGCAGTCGTTGGTGTTGGCGCGGAAGAAGAGCGGCTCCGGCGGCCGCACGGCCAGCCGGAAGGAGTCGACGTCCTGCCAGAGCGCGAACATGCGGTGCTGCGGGAAGTGCCACGCCGCCTTGTTGTACTTGGCGTCGAGCTGGAACCCCGCCGCCTTGTAGGCGCGGGGGTTCCCGATCGGGCGTCCGAAGTCGTCGATGCAGGGGTCCGCGTAGGGGGCCCCGGCCACCTGCGGACGGCCGTTGGTGATGAAGCTGTCCGTGGCCACCGCGAAGGTGAGCGGGTCGAAGCGGAAGCTGGGCTGCGAGCGCCGGGCATGGAAGGCCATGGCGTTGCGCTCGAGCTGCGTCCCCGCCTCGGGGAGCGAGTCCGCCACGATGGTCACGTTGTCCTTGTGGAAGTCCAGCCGGTTGAGCTGGGGGAAGGCGGCCACGCCGTCACGCACCACGTGGCGCGGCAGCCCGCCGTCGAACTCGGTGTCGAGCGGCGGCTTGGGCGGCCGGTGCCCCGCCACGCCGGGGACGAAGAAGGGGTAGCCCGGCTCGTTGCCGTTGGGCATCGGCGCCAGCGCGTAGGTCGGCAGCGGCACCAGCGCGGGGATCGGCGTCCCCTCGGCGATCTCGCCGTCCGGGAGGGCGCGGGTGCCGGCGGCGGGGGTGCCGTCCCCGTCGAGCGCCGTGCCCTTCTCGAAGACGTCGTGCGAGCGCCAGAGCCCCCACATCCCCATGGCGAAGTGGGGATAGAAGTGGCAGTGGAAGATGGCGTCGCCCACCGTCTTGTTGCGGTTGGAGCTGCCGTCGTAGGTGATCTCGTAGGTGAAGCCGCCCGCCGGCCCGATGGCCTGCGAGTCCAGGTAGGTCGAGTTGTCCGAGTTGGGGGAATGCAGCCACTGGTGGGCGTGCAGGTGGAAGATGTGGTGCTCCTTGGGACCCGCGTGCAGGTTCCGGAACTTGACGTGGTCGTTCATGTAGCTGTGGTACACGTTCGACGGGTCGTCGGGGAAGAACGCCCTGGTCGCCTTCTTCCCGGCGTCGGGCTGCCCGTTGCCGTCGACGTCCGCGTCGGCGGGAACGTCCACGATCATGGCCGGGTCGCCCACGGCCCAGGAGGAGAGGAAGAACTCCTCGTACTTGCACTCGTTGCAGTCCCACATCGGCCCCACGCCCAGCCGGTTGGCGATCACCTCGGCGCCGATGCCGCCCGTGCCGTAGTTGATGGCGAAGGCGTCGCGCCCCGAGTGCAGGGTGAACTCCAGCTTGGGGTCTTCGAAGATCGGGTCGAAGGCCTGCACCAGCCCCGGCTCGTCGTGGAAGATGATGGTGAACTCGCGGAAGGGCCGGTGCCGGGCGCGGGCCACGTGCACCGAGTCGTACTGCTGGGGGATGAGCCCCTTGTTCGGCCCGGCGATGATGGCGGTGAGGTCCGAGTGCACGATCTCGCCGTTCTTCACCATCCGCAGGATCGGCCGGCCGGCGAGCGGATGCCCCGCCGGGTACACGGCGTCGTAGTCGATCACCGGCTGCCCGCCGGGGGTGGAGAGCGGGGCGCCGGAGCCGTCCTTCGCCTGCGCCAGGCGCAGGTCCTCGGCGGTCACCTGGCTGCGGAACCACTCGCTCCCGGTCGGCTCCACGTTCACCGCGCCGAAGAGCCCCTTGGTGATCTGCCCGCCGTCGCCGTCGCCGCCGGTGGTCTGGGCGGTGCTGTACAGCAGGTAGGTGCCCTCCTTCTCGGCGAAGAAGGTGTAGGTGCGCGAGGCGTTCGGCTCCACCAGGCTGGTCGCGTTCTTCCCCACGTGCGAGCCGTCGTCGGCGATGCTGTTGACCAGCTGCATCCCGGTGACGTGCACCGAGGCCGCGCGGGTCCCCGGCTGGGTGCTGAGGGGGGTGGGCGACAGGAGGTTGGTGAAGTTCACCGTCAGGCAGCCCCCCGCCTGCACCCGCAGGGTGAGGGGCCGGGGGCGCTTGCCCTCGCGCAGCCGGACGTTCCCGGCCGAGAGGGTGCCGCCGGAGTTGGACACCACGTCCGCCCGCAGGGCGAAGATCATGGCGTGCGGGTCGTGCGCGCCCAGCCGGTTGTAGAAGATGGTCTGGTCCAGTGCCACCACGTTGGCCGCCACCGTGTTGGCCGTGGTGCACTGCTGGGCCTGGAGGCCGCCCGCCGAGAGCGCGCAGGCCGCCAGCGCCGCGAGCCCCGCCCGCGTGGGCGGTGGCCACGTGTTCCGCCGTCTCGTCTCGCTCATTACCGCTCCGAATCGAGGGAGTAAAAGGTGGAAGGGACGCCGCGCCCCAGGCAAAGGCCGTTCCGACTGGTAGAAATGTCACCCAAATCATTTATCGACAACGAGTTGCGCATAAACAACTGACGTGATCCGTAACTGCTACGGTTGCACA
>DASUNK010000020.1:0-2922 GCA_036277195.1 Longimicrobiaceae bacterium
CGGAACGACTCGCCGTGCAGCCGCGCCGCCACCACGCCCTCCGGCAGCTCGGTGCGGAGCGAAACCCGCCGCGCCGCCGCCAGCGGGGCGAAGGCGTCCACCGCCTGGCGCACCTCGGCCGCCAGGTCCGCCGGGGCCAGGGGGAGCGGCGCGTCGTCGTCGCGCGCGGCGCGCGACACCAGCAGCACGTTCTCCACCAGGTGCGCCAGGCGCGCGGTCTCGCGGTCGATGTTCTCCAGCGCCCAGCGGCGCTGCGCCTCGGTGCGGGTGCGGCCCAGCACCAGCGTCTCCACGAAGAGCCGCACCTGCGCCAGCGGCGTGCGCAGCTCGTGCGATACGCTGGCCACGAAGTCCGCGCGCAGCCGCGCCAGCTCGCCCTCGCGCCGGAGCTGGCCGGCGGCCACCACCGCCAGCGCTCCCGCCAGCACGGCCAGCACCGCCAGGAAGGGGAGCCGCGAGCGCGGCAGCCCGCCGATCACCAGCTGCCCCGCGCGCTCGGGACGCACCGCCGCCCGCACCCGCAGGCCGCCCAGCTCGGGGGGAAGGGCGTCGTCGCCGTGGAAGCGCCAGTCGGCGGCGGCGTCCGAGGTCCAGATCGGCTCGCCGCCCGCCCCGGCCACGCGCACCGAGAGCACCGCGGCGGTCGGCGCGTCGTGGGTGACGGCCGCGGGGAGGAGCGGGGCGCGCTCGTACCGCTCGCGGAGGAGGCGTGCGTAGTCCTCGCGGTCGAGGACGAAGCCGTAGAGGATGGTGTCGCCCCACTCGGTGGGCATCAGCGTGTAGCCCACCACCCGCCGCTCGCCCCCCGCGCCGGCCTCGAAGAGGCCGTAGCGCCACCCGGGGCGCCAGCGGGCCCGCAGGTGCGCCAGCACCGAGTCGCGCATCAGCGCCCGCTCGCCGGGGGCCACGCCGGGGAGGCTGTCGACCCGCCACCCCTTGTGCGGGTCGCCCGGCGCGTTGCGGGCCGCGCTGAGGGTGTCGCTGCCCAGGGCGTAGCCGAAGAGGATGGAGGGGGGATACAGCCAGGGCAGGTGCTCGCCCTCCCGCTCGTCGTAAGGGCGGTAGTGCACCAGCGTGGCCGGGTGCGGGATGTCGCCCTGGTGGGGGAACTCGTGCATCACCGGCCCAAGCACGCCCCACACGGTGGAGTCGAGCGCCGCGGCCGCGGTCCTGGCGTAGCTCCAGGCGGCGAACGAAGCGTAGCCGTGCAGCAGCTCCTCCGCCCGCGCCCGGTTGGAGCGGACGGCGCGCTGCGCGTCGAACACGGCCACGCCCACCGCCGCCAGCGCGGCGAGCAGCAGCACCAGCGGCCGGTTGGAGCGGCTGGCCAGCAGGTCGCGGAGCCGGGCGAAGAGAGCGTGGGGCATTCGGGCGGGCGGGGGACCGGGATGGGAGAAGCGCGGTACGAAGGATACCGCAGGATGCGGCCGGCGATCAACCGTCGTTTGTAAGAGTTTTGTGCGAGATGAAAGGCTCCGCCGTGCCGATTGACGTGCCCGCCCCCCTTGCCGAGATTTCGGACATGGCCGAAACGCATCCCCCCGCCGCCGCGCGGCTCCGCGAGGTCGCCGCCACGGTCGAGGCCGGCGGCCGCATCTCGGCGGCCGACGCCGCCGTGCTCTGGCACCACGCCGGCGACGACGAGCTGCAGCGCCTGGCCGGCCTGGTGCGCGCGCGCTGGCACGACCCGAAGCGCGCCACCTACATGGTGATGCGCATCATCAACTACACCAACGTCTGCGTGGCGCAGTGCGACTACTGCGCCTTCTACGTCCTCCCCAACCAGGCGGGCGGCTACGTGCTCACCCGCGAGGACGTCTTCGCCAAGATCGACGAGCTCCTGGCGCTGGGGGGCGATCTGGTGGCCTTCAACGGGGGCTTCAACCCCCGGCTCCCCCTCCACTACTACTGCGACCTCTTCGCCGCCGTGCGCGCGCGCTACGGCGACCGGGTGGAGTTCTACGCCCTCACCATCGCCGAGCTGATGTACCTGGCGGATCGCGCCGGCCTCTCCTGCGGCGAGGCGGCGGCGCGGCTGCGCGACGCGGGGGGCGTGCACTGGATCACCGGCGGCGGGAGCGAGATCCTCACCGAGGACTTCCGCAGCCGCCACTCCAAGTTCAAGTACTCGGTGCGCGAGTACTTCGAGGCGCAGCGCGCCGTGGTCGACGCCGGCATGCGCACCACGGCCACGATGGTGATCGGCTTCGACGAGACGCTGGCGGAGCGGCTGGAGCACCTGGAGCGCACCCGCGACTTCCAGGACGGGTGCCTGCGCGACGGCCTCCCGGGGCTCTTCTCCTTCCTCTGCTGGACCTACAAGCCCTACGGCACCGACCTGGGGGGGAGGGAGATCGCGCCGCGCGAGTACTGGAGGCACATCGCCCTCTCGCGCATCTTCCTCGACAACGTGAAGCACGTCCGCACCTCGGTGCTCACGCAGAACGAGGACGCCTTCCGCGCCCTGGAGTACGGCGCGGACGACTTCGACCTCCCCCTGGAGGACGAGGTGACGCAGAAGGCGGGCGCCCGCATCGACCTGGACCTCGACCGCCTGCTCGCCATCCCGCGCGCCCTCGGGTACGAGGTGGAGTACCGCCACGCCGAGCGCCCGCCCGCGCTCGCCGCTGTCTGACCGCCCCGCCGGACCCTCGCTTGAAGAAGTTGTCGGAGCTCTTCCTGGACCTGTTCGCCCCGCCGCCCGCACCCGCGTCCCGCACCGAGGACGAGGTGCTGGCCGCGGTGCAGCGCGCCGGCGGCCGCTACCAGCGCGTCGTCTTCACCCGCAACCGGCGCATCATGGCCTCGGTGGGGCGCGACCGCAGCGTGCTCCGGCTGAACGAGGCCTTCGCCTCGGCGCCGGAGGAGGTGCTGGAGGCGGTGGCCGTGCTCTTCACCGCGCGCGGGCGCAGGCGCATCGCG
>DASUNK010000021.1:0-2148 GCA_036277195.1 Longimicrobiaceae bacterium
CGCTCCGGGGTGGCGTTGGCCGCCGCCTGCGAGAAGGCCACCGCCGTCCCCGGCGCGCCCCGCGCCGCCGCCCACTCCGCCACCTGCACGCACGCCAGCGCCACCCCCTCGGGGTCCGCCCCCGCGGGGTCGGCCAGCACCCCGGAGAGGATCTCCAGCGGCAGCTCCACCGCCGGGTCCAGCCGCGCCCCCGCCACCATCCGCAGCCGCCGCCCGGCCGCGGCGGGGGTGAAGAGCTGCGCCCGCCGCCGCTCCGGCACCGACGCCCAGAGCGTCACGTCGCGCAGCGCGCTCCAGAGCAGGAGCGCCGCGTCGCCCTCCAGCTCGCGGAGGACCGGGGCGCCTTCCAGCGACTCGCCGGTGTCGTACGGAATGGCGGGAGGGATGCACCAGCGGCGGGAGCGGGGCGGGCGCAGGTCGGGCGCGGTCCGCGCCGGGTCGGGGTCGGGCATCGTATCACGGGCGGTACATTGTGGCACGGATGGGGACTGTCCAGGGCAAGCTAGCGCAAGCGTCCACAGTGTACCAAATCTCGACCCGCCCTGATTTTCGGCCATCTTCCGCCCGCTCCTCCGGCTCGTTTCCGGCCATCCGTCATCCACTCGTCAGGCGAAATGGACACCCGGGGACGGGGAGGAAAAAGCCCCCGAAGCTGGCGGGAATCGTGGGCGGAGTGTATCGTACACTGCGTCCACCTTCCCCGCGATGCAACGACAGAAAAGGATCGGTATCCCATGAAGACCCCCGGCCGGCTCCTCTCCCTCTCGCTCCTGGGCCTGGCCCTCGCGGCCTGCGATACCGATCCTGCCGGGCCATCGGAGGTTCAGGCGAGTGGCGGGCTCCGCCGCAACGGGACGATGTACGGGTCCGGGAACCGCGCGGCGGCGCCGTCGGACAGCATGACGACGGCGGCCGGCGCGGGCGGCGAGGAGCGGAGCGGGATGATGTACGGCTCGGGGAATTGACGCGGGATTATGCCGCCCAGTGCTCGCGGCAGACGCGGGGGGCCCGGCCGGGGCGGCGGGGGGACCAGGCGGCCAGGCGGGCGACGAACGCCCGCACCACGCCCTGGAGCTCCCGGTCGGCGGGGAGGAGCTCGGCCGGCGGGGCGGGGACGCGCGCGGTGACCTGGGCGAGGAGCGCCGCCGCGAGCCGCTCCGGCTGGGCCTCGCGGCGCGCGCGCGCCAGGGAGAGGGCGGTGCGGGCGTTGGCCTCGGCCGCCTCCCACATCCCGGCCGCGCGCTCGGCCTCGGCCAGGTTGATGCGGGCGGCCGGCTCGAACTCGTCGTGCTCCGCCAGCAGCTTGCGCAGCCGGCGCCGCAGCCGCTCGAAGTCGCGCAGCCGTCCCGAGCACGCCAGGGCGCGCACCAGCACGCTCATCCCCAGCAGCTGCTCGCCGGGCGCCTCCACCGCGCGCAGGAAGCCCTCCAGCAGCTCCACCGCCTCGGCGTGGTGGCGGCGGCAGACCAGGACGAAGGCGAAGTCCGCCGCCAGGAAGGGGACGCGCGGGTGGTGCTTGGGATACCAGGCCAGCGCCCGGCGCGCGTGGCGCTCGGCCTCGGCGTAGGCGGAGGCGTCGGCCATCAGGTAGAAGAGGTCGTGCTGCGCCTCGGCCGCCAGCCAGCGGCGCCCGTCCTTCTTGGCCAGGATGGAGGCGGTGTCGAAGTGCTTGCGGGCCCCGCGGACCTTCCCCAGCGTGCGCAGGAGGATGCCGTACCCCAGGTGGCCCCGGATGTACTCCACGTGGTCGCCGCGGGCGCGCGCCAGCCCGATCCCCCGCTCGAACCACACCTCGGCGCGCCAGTGGTCGGTGCCGTCGCGGGCCAGGCGCCCGGCGTAGTTGGCGCGCTCCGCGGCGCCGGGGTCCACCACGGCGGCGGCCTCCGCATACTGGAGCGCCGCCTCCGCCGAGCGCCCCTGTGCCCAGCCGGCCACGGCGTGCAGCGCGGCGGCCAGCCCCTCCCCCTGCGGGTCGCGGAGCGCGGCGGTCGCCCGGTCGAGGGCGTCGGCGATCTCCGGGGCCCCGGTGCGGGCCTCGGCCAGCGCGGCGAGCGCGGCCGGCGCGGGGGCCCGCAGCAGTCCGGCGCGTCGCTCCGGAGGCGTGGCCGCCCAGACCCGCACCTGCCGCAGCAGCTTCCAGAGCACCAG
>DASUNK010000022.1:0-2341 GCA_036277195.1 Longimicrobiaceae bacterium
GGGAACGCACGGAAGCAGCACCCTAAGGACGTTGGAGACCATGGGCCAGAGCAAGTACCTGAGCGGCAAGAAGATCGACCCCCCGCGCATCGGCGCCGGGATGAGCGTCACCGCGCTGGTGGACGGCACCTTCCAGGCGTACAACGCGGCGCGCCTGCGCGAAGCCTGCCACCTCCTCACCCGCAAAATGCTCGACCCCGACGTCACCGTCGGCCTCACCATGACCGGCGCCCTCACCCCCGCCGGCCTGGGGATGAGCGCCCTCATCCCCCTCATCGAGGCCGGGTTCGTCGACTGGATCATCTCCACCGGCGCCAACCTCTACCACGACGCCCACTTCGGCATCGGGCTGGAGCTGCGCCAGGGGAACCACCAGATCTCCGACGTGGTGCTGCGCGACGAGGAGGTCGTGCGCATCTACGACATCTTCTTCGACTACTCGGTGCTCCTCGACACCGACGCCTTCTTCCGCCAGGTCATCGCCGCCCCCGAGTTCCAGCGGCCGATGAGCACCGCCGAGTTCCACTACCTCTGCGGCCGCTACGTAGCCGCGCGCGAGCGGGAGCTCGGCCTCGGCCGCCGCTCGCTGCTGGCGGCGGCGTACGACGCGGCGGTGCCGATCTACACCTCCTCGCCCGGCGACTCGTCCATCGGGATGAACGTCGCCGCCAAGGCGCTGCAGGGGAACCGGCTGGCCTTCGACGTCAACGCCGACGTCAACGAGACCGCCGCCATCGTGCTGGCCGCCAAGCGCGAGGGGGGGAAGTCGGCCATCTGGATCCTGGGCGGCGGGAGCCCCAAGAACTTCGCGCTGCAGACGGAGCCGCAGATCCAGGAGGTGATGGGGATCGACGAGCGCGGGCACGACTACTTCCTGCAGGTCACCGACGCGCGGCCGGACACGGGCGGCCTCTCGGGCGCCACCCCCGCCGAGGCGGTGAGCTGGGGGAAGGTGGACCCCGACCGCCTCCCGGACGCGGTGGTGTGCTACCTCGACTCCACGGTGGCGCTGCCGATCCTGGCTGCGTACGCGCTGGACAACCACGCGCCGCGCCCGCTGCGCCGGCTCTACGACCGGCGGGAGGAGATGATGGCGCGCATCCGCGAGGAGTACGAGCGCTCCGAGCGCAACGAGGCGACGCAGGAGGCCGCGCGCGAGCACGCCTCGCACGCCCCGCACATGCTCGAGCGCGACCGGTAGCCCCGATGTCCACCGCCGAGCTGGATCTGCTGATCCGCACCCGCCGCGACCTGCACCGCCACCCGGAGCTGGCCTGGAACGAGCACCGCACCGCCGGCATCGTGGCGGAGCGGCTGCGCGCCGCCGGCTACGAGGTGCGCACCGGCGTGGGCGTCACCGGCGTGGTCGGCGAGCTGCGCGGCGGGGCCGGCGAGGGGCCCACCCTCCTCCTCCGCGCGGACATGGACGCCCTCCCGATCCGCGAGGAGAACGCGCACGACTTCGTCTCGCGGCACGAGGGGGTGATGCACGCCTGCGGGCACGACGCCCACGTCGCCGTGGGGCTGGCGGTGGCGGAGCGGCTGGCCCGCGGGCGCGACGGCTGGGGCGGCACCGTGCGCTACGTCTTCCAGCCGGCGGAGGAGGGCGAGGGCGGGGCGCGGCGGATGATCGGCGAGGGCGTGGCGGAGGGGGTGGACGCCGCGCTGGGACTGCACGTATGGATGGGGCTCCCCAGCGGCACCGTGGGCGTGGTGGCGGGCCCCTTCATGGCCTCCTCCGGCGAGTTCGACGTCACCATCCGCGGGCGGGGCGGGCACGGCGCCATGCCGGACCAGACGGTGGACGCGGTGCTGGTGGCGAGCCAGGTGGTGGTGGCGCTCCAGTCCATCGTCGCGCGCGGGGTGTCGCCGCTGGACTCGGCGGTGGTCACCGTGGGCTCCTTCCACGCCGGCTCCGCCTACAACGTCATCGCCGACACGGCGGCGCTCAACGGCACCACGCGCGCCTTCGACCCCGCGGTGGTCGACGCGCTCCCGCGCCGCATCGAGCAGGTGGTGGCGGGCGTGTGCCAAGCGCTGGGCGCGGAGTACGACTTCGAGTACCGCCCCAACACGCCGCCCACCCTCAACGACGCGCGCCTGGCCGAGGTGGTGCGCCGCGCGGCGGAGGAGGTGGTGGGGGCGGAGCGGGTGCGCACGGACCCGGGGGTACGCACCATGGCGGCGGAGGACTTCGGCGAGTTCCTGCTGCGGGTGCCGGGGTGCTACTTCTTCGTGGGATGCCGGAACGAGGAGAGGGGAGCGGTGCACCCGCACCACTCCCCTCGCTTCGACGTGTGCGAGGACGCGCTCCCGCGCCGCATCGAGCAGGTGGTGGCGG
>DASUNK010000023.1:0-5452 GCA_036277195.1 Longimicrobiaceae bacterium
CGCTCCATCCGCTCCAGCGCGGCGCGCATCTGGCCGCGCACCGCATCCACCATCTCGCGCGCCTGCAGCGCCGCCTGGCCGCTGGAGTCGGCCAGCTTGCGCACCTCGTCGGCCACCACCGCGAAGCCACGGCCGTGCTCGCCCGCGCGCGAAGCCTCGATGGCCGCGTTCAGCGCCAGCAGGTTGGTCTGGTCGGCGATGTCGTGGATGGTGCCCACCACGTCGGAGATGCGGTCCGAGGCGCGCGCCAGCTCGCCCATCTCCCGCGCCTCGCCGTCCACGAAGTCGCGCAGCTCCACCAGCCGCCCGATGGCCCCGGCGACGGCGGCGCGGTTCTCCGCCGCCAGCCGCCCGGTGTCGCGGCTGGTGCGGGCGGACTGCTCGGCGTCGCTCGCCATCTCGTCGGCGGCGGCGGCCAGCGCCTGCGTCACCTCCAGCCCCAGCGCGGTGCGGCGCCCCTGCTCGTCGATGGCGCGCGTCATCCCCGCGGCGCTCCCCGCCACCCCCTGGCCGCTGGCGCGCAGCTCGGTGAGCCGCGCCCCCAGCATGCGCAGCTGCCCCTCGATCTCCCGCGCGCTCCCGGTCATGGGGCGCACCAGCGAGTCGAGCTGCAGGGCGAGCGCCACCTGCCGGGCGAAGCGCTCGATCAGCCGCACCTCGTTGACGCCGTACGCCCGCGGCCGGTGGTGGGCGATCTCCAGCACCCCCAGCGTGGCGCGGCCGTAGCGCAGCGGCTGCAGCACCAGCGAGCGCACCTCGCCCGCGGCGCCGTCGAGCCGCCCGTCGCGCCAGGCGTCGTCCACCACCAGGGCGGCTTCGGCGGCGAGCGCCTCGGCGCGCAGCGCGTCGGCACCCTGCAGCACGTTCGTCGCGGCGGAGGGGTAGATGGGACGCAGCCCGGTGCGGGTGCCGGCGTAGATGTGCAGCCAGCGCCACTCCACCAGCCGCCCGGCCAGCTGCTCGATCTTGCGCAGGCTCTCGGCCAGCGGCATGCCGGCGGCGATGACGGCCTCCATCGCCACCACCTTGCGCAGCTCCTCCGAGGCGATGGCCTCCACCACCAGCTGCCGCGCCAGCACCCCGGCCGCGGCCACGAAGGCGACGATGAACACCCACCCCCACTGCCCGCCGTAGAAGGCGAAGGCGGCCGCCACGCTCAGCATGCCGATGGCGCCGAGCGCGGCGGAGATGACCTCGTAGCGGAAGAGGATCATCCACTCCGCGGAGGTGAGCTTGCCGCGGAAGGCGAGGGAGAAGTAGAAGAGCCCGCGGGCGAAGAGGAAGTAGGCGATGGCGTAGGCGACGACGGCGGGGATCCCCTCCACCGAGAGGGCGGGCGCGCCCCCCGCCAGCCCCGGCGCGGGGGGCAGCCCGGTCATGGCGCCCACCGCGGCCAGCACCCCGGCGGCGCCGGCGGCCGCCAGCACCTCGCGCCCGGCGTTGATGGCGGCGGGCATCGGCCCCTTCCGCCGCAGCACGTCGCCCGCCAGGGTGCCGAGGCCGGCGGCGACGATGGCGGCCACCGGCTCGCCCAGCAGGGTGAGCGCGCCGACGGGGACCACCGTCATGGTGACGTACGAGAACTTGGAGAGCGACACGGCGCCGTAGCGCAGCGCCGCCACCGCCACCGCGCCGGCCACCGCGGCCAGCCACGCCAGCGGCGTCGGCGGGCGCCAGGCGACGGCGGCCGCCAGCACCACGGCGCCGAGCACCACCACGGCCCGCGCGTAGACGCGCAGCACCCAGGCGGCCACGGAAGAGAGCGTACCGGGCTCCGCCACGCGCAGGGACTCGCCGGACTCAGGACTCGACACGTGCCTCCCCACCCATCGCGCCGCGCAGCGCCGCCACGAAGGCCCGTCCCGCCTCGACCCCGCCCTCGCCCAGCCGCTCCACCAGCGCGCTCCCCACCACCACCCCGTCGGCGATGCGCGCGACGGTGGCCGCCTGCCGGGGGGTGGAGATGCCGAAGCCGACGGCCACCGGCACCGGCGTGGCCGCCCGCAGCGCGGCCACCTCGCGCTCCAGCCCCGCGGCCAGCTCCTCGCGGGCGCCGGTGACCCCGGTGCGCGAGACGTAGTAGAGGAAGCCCCGCGCGGCCGCGGCGATCTCGCGCGCCCGCGCCGGGGTGGTGGTGGGCGCCACCAGGCGGATCAGGTCCAGCGGCGAGGCGGCGAAGGTCGCCTCCAGCTCCGGGTCCGCCCCCACGGGGAGGTCGGTCAGCAGCACCCCCTGCGCCCCCGCGGCGGCCGCGTCGGCCAGGAAGCGCTCCACGCCGTAGCGCAGCACCGGGTTCAGGTAGGTGAAGAGCACCACCGGCGTGGGGCGCGCGGCCCGGAAGCCCGCCAGCGCCTCCAGCGTCCAGCGCAGGTCCGCCCCCTGGCGGATGGCCTCGAAGGAGGAGCGCTGGATGGTGGGCCCGTCGGCCAGCGGGTCGCTGAAGGGCACCCCCAGCTCGATGACGTCGGCGCCCGCGTCGGCCAGCGCCAGCAGCACCGCCGGGGTCTCGGCGGGCGAGGGATGCCCGGCGGTGACGTAGGGGATCAGGGCGGCGCGCCGCCCGGCGCGCGCGGCGGCGAAGGCGCGGGCCAGCGGCGAGAGTTCGGCGGCCTCAGACGAAGTGGTCGCCGACATTGATGCCGTACCGCTCCGGGTCCGTGGTCTTGATGATGGTGCGGAGCGGCCGCCCCGTCTCGGGGTCCATCTCCGCCAGGTCCAGCGTGCGCGGCGGCGAGACGGGAATCCCCAGGGAATCGTAGATCACCTTCACGATCGGCTGGTGCAGCGCCTCGGGGCGCGGGTTGGGCGCGGCCACCAGCGCCAGCTCGAAGGAGTCGAGGATGACCACGCTCCCCACGGGGTAGATCCCCGTCATGCTGATGAACGCCTTCACCACCAGCGGGTCGAAGCCGCGCGCCTGGTTGTCGCGCATCTCGCGCAGCACCCGGTCCGGCGGCCAGGGCTGGGCCTGGTAGCTCCGCTTGGTGGTGGCCGCGTCGAAGCCGTCGGCCACCGCCACGATGCGCCCGAAGAGCGAGGGGCGGCGCGCCCGCTTCGAGCGCGGGTACCCCGACTGGTCGAGCTTCATGTGGTGCTCGTACGCCATCAGCATGGCGCGCAGAGGGAGCTCGGCCAGCCCGCGCATCTCGAACATGGCCAGCAGCCCCTCGGTGGGGTGCTCGTGCAGCACCTCGTGCTCGTCCGGCGTCAGCGGGCCCGTCTTGTTGATCAGTTCCACCGGCATCCGCACCTTCCCCACGTCGTGCAGCAGCGCCCCCAGCCCCAGGTCGTAGAGCTGGTGCTTGTTGAAGCCCAGCTTCTTCCCCAGCGCCACGGAGAAGATGCAGACGTTCACCGAGTGGGTGAAGGTGTACTCGTCGTAGTCGCGCAGGGTGGTGAGCCCCACGATGGAGGTCTCGTTGGTGAGCACCTGGTCCACGATCGACTGCACCGCCCGCTTCACCGGGCGCAGGCTCACCCCCTTCCCCATGCGCAGCCCGGTCATCAGCTCGCGCGCCACCGCCACCGTGTGGGCGTAGGTGCGCTTGGCCAGCTGGCGCGCGTCCTCGCTGGGGAGCACCTCGCTCTCCCGGTCCGGCATCACCGCGATGTGCAGCACCGCGGTGCGCCCCAGCCGCTCGTTGAAGCCGCCGAAGGCGTCGTCGGCCTCCGGGTCGCCGTTCACCAGCGAGAGGAAGGCGGTCCACTCCCCCCGGTCCACCCCGCGGAAGACCTCCACCAGCCCGATGCCGTGGCGCCGCAGCGCCCGCCCCACCGCGCCGAAGGTGGCGTAGGAGGCCAGGTCGATGCGCAGCCGCACGTCGTTGACGAAGAAGAAGTCGCCCACGTGGCGCAGGTGCACCTCCTCGTCGGCGCCCAGCAGGTCGCGGGCGACGGCGTCGAGCTCGGCGAGCGAGTTGGCGACGGTCTGGTTCTCCAGGGGATAGAGCTGGAGGTTGCGCAGCGCCGCCGCCAGCGCGAAGAGGAGGTTGTGCTTTTTGCGCTGTAGCTCGTGCTCGCCGGCGCCCTGCTGCGGGGCCGGGACGGGGGCGAGGTCGGCGCTCATGCCTTGAGCGCGCGCAGGGCCCGCCCCACGGCGCTGCGCACCACGGGGTCGGGGTCGGCCGCGGCGGCGGCGAGCGCGCGCTCCGCGGCGGGGAGGCGGATGCGCCCCAGCCCCAGGGCGGCGCAGGCGCGCATCTCGGGGCTCTCGCGGCGCCCCAGCCAGTTCTTGCCGTTGAGCACGCGGTCGAGGAGGGCCACGCCGTCGCCCCCCGCCAGCCCGCCGTACGCCTCGAAGAAGGCGATGCGCTCGGTGAGGTCCGCCTCGCGCAGCCGCTTGCCGTCGAGCGCCGCCTCCAGCTTGGGGCGGGCGGGGGCGTAGCGCAGCGCCGCCAGCGCCCGCGCCGCCGCCACGCGCACGTCGCGGTCCGGGTCGTCCAGCGCCGCCTCCAGCGCGCCGGCGGCCGAGGAGGCGCGCAGCTCCTGCAGCGCCTCCACCGCCACCAGCCGCAGCCCCGCCTCGGGGCGCTCCAGCAGCCGGGCCACCTCGCCGGAGGCGGCGGCGACGCGCAGCCGCCCCAGCAGGCGCGCGGCGCCCGCGGCCACGTACGGGTCCGCGTCCGCCACCAGGCGCGACAGGTGGTCGCGGTGGGCGTCGGCCAGCCGCTCGGCGGACTGCTGCACCTGCGCGCGCACGCCGGGCGAGCCGCTGGTCTCGCCGGCGCGCAGCAGCGGGCCCAGCGAGTCCGGCGGGAAGAAGGCGAGCAGCCGCCCCAGCGAGCCGGGGGCGATGGCGCTCCCCGCCTGCTCCACGGTGCGCACCAGCTCGGCCACCGTCTCGGGCGCGCCCAGCTGGTCGAAGAGCGCGCGCACCGCCCGCAGCACCGGGGCCGGCATCTTCCCGCCCGCGGCGACGCCCACCAGCTCGCCCAGGAAGTAGGCGGCCGTCTCCACCTTCCCCGCCCCCAGCAGGGTGGGGAGGATGTCGGCCAGCACCCGCATCACGTGCTCCTGCCGCGCGGGGGGGCCGTCCTCCAGCCGGTCGAAGAGCGCGTCGAGCACGCCGGCCCACAGGTCGCGCTCCATCTCGCCCTTCAGCTCCGCCTCCAGCCGCCGCAGCTCCTCCTCGTCCAGGAAGTAGAGGGCGGCCTCGAAGTCGTCGGTCGACACGGAGGAGACCAGCGCCAGCTCGGCCGCCGCCGACTCGATGGCCGGCGGCTCGCCCTCCTCCGCCTGCGGCACCTCCACCCCCTCGCCCAGCGGCTCCACGTAGCGGTAGCGCAGGGCGGACCAGTCGTGGTCCCAGAGGAGGGTGAGCAGGTCGTCCTCGTCGGGGCGGGCGCGGTGCACCTGCGCCAGCAGCGCCAGGAAGGTGTCCAGGTCGTCGCGCTCGAAGCCCGGGTAGAAGCTGAGCTCGCGCACGCCGTCCTTGAACAGCAGGAAGGCCAGG
>DASUNK010000024.1:0-7354 GCA_036277195.1 Longimicrobiaceae bacterium
CTCCTGCGCCTGGGCGTGGGAGCGGACGCGCGGGTGGCGGTCTGCCTGGAGCGCTCGCTGGAGATGCCCGTCGCCGTCCTGGCCGTGCTGAAGGCGGGCGGGGGATACGTGGCGGTGGACCCCGCCTACCCCGCGGACCGCGTGGCCTACATGCTGGAGGACAGCCGCGCCGCCGCGGTGCTGACGACCTCGGAGGTGGCCGCCCGCCTCCCGCGGGTCGAGGGGACGACGCTGGTCGCCCTCGATGCGGCGGCGGAGGCGATCGCCCGCGAAGCTTCCGCTTCCCCCTCCGCCGCGATCCACCCGGAGAGCCTGGGCTACGTCCTCTACACCTCGGGGTCCACCGGGAGGCCCAAGGGCGCCGCGCTCCCGCACCGGGCGCTGGCCAACCTGGTGCGCTGGCAGCTGGACCGCTGGGGGGGCGCTGCGGCCGCGCGCACGCTGCAGTTCGCGTCGCTCTCCTTCGACGTGTCGTTCCAGGAGATCTTCTGCACCTGGGCGGCGGGGGGAACGCTGGTGCTGGTGGACGACGAGACGCGCCGCGACGCCGAGCGCCTCCTCGCCCACCTCCGGGAGAACCGGGTGGAGCGGCTCTTCCTCCCCTTCGCCGCGCTGCAGAACCTGGCGGAGACGGCCGAGGGCGCCGACGCCCGCCTCCCCGCTCTCCGCGAGGTGATCACCGCCGGCGAGGCGCTGCGCTCCACGCCGCAGCTGCGCGCCTTCTTCCGCGCCAACCCGGGGCTCGCGCTGGAAAACCAGTACGGCCCGTCGGAGACGCACGTGGTCTCCGCCCACCGCCTGGCCGGAGACGCGGACGCCTGGCCGCTGCTGCCGCCGATCGGCGCGCCGGTGGCCAACGCGCGGCTCTACGTGCTGGACGCGCGGATGGAGCCCGCGCCCCCCGGCGTTCCCGGCGAGCTGTACGCGGGGGGCGCGTGCCTGGCGCGCGGCTACCGCGGCCGGCCGGGGATGACGGCGGAGCGGTTCGTCCCCGACCCGTTCTCCGCGGAGCCCGGCGCGCGGCTGTACCGCACCGGCGACCGGGCGCGGTGGCGGGCGGACGGCGAGCTGGAGTACATCGGCCGCACCGACTTCCAGGTGAAGGTGCGCGGCTTCCGCGTGGAGCCGGGCGAGGTGGAGGCGGTGCTGGGGACGCACCCCGCCGTGCGCGAGGCCGCCGTCGCCGCGCGCGGCGACGGGGCGGAGCGGCGCCTGGTGGCCTACGTCGTCCCGGTGGAGGGCGAGGCCGCCACCGCCGTCGGGCTGCGGGCGCACCTGGCCGCCCGGCTCCCCGAGTACCTGGTGCCGTCCGCCTGGGTGGTGCTGGAGCGGATGCCGCTCACCCCCAGCGGGAAGGTGGACCGCCGCGCGCTCCCCGAGCCGGACCCGGCCGCCGCGGGCGCGGGGAAGGTTCCGCCGCGCACCCCGGCCGAGGAGGTGGTGGCGGCCATCTGGGAGCGCGTGCTGGGCGTGTACCCCGGCGTGCACGACGACTTCTTCGCGCTGGGCGGGCACTCGCTGCGGGCCACGCAGGTGGTGTCGCGCCTCCGCGAGGCGTTCGGCATCGACCTGCCGCTCCGCGCGCTCTTCGAGGCGCCCACGGTGGCCGGGCTGGCCGAGCGCGCCGTGGCCGCGCGCGCGGGGGGCGCCCATCGCACGCCGCCGCTCGTCCCCGTGGACCGGGACCGGGCGATCCCGCTCTCCTTCGCGCAGCAGCGCTTCTGGTTCGTGGAGCGGCTGGGCGCCGCGCCCGCCGCCTACAACATCCCCGTGGTCCTGCGTCTCCGCGGCGCGCTGGACGCCGGGGCGCTGGGCCGTGCCCTGGACGGCCTGGCGGCCCGCCACGAGGCGCTGCGCACCATCTTCCCCACCGTGGACGGCGTCCCGGTGCAGGTGGTGCTCCCGGAGCTGCACGTCCCGCTTCCCGTCGACGACCTGTCGAGCCTGGGCGAGGCGGAGCGCGAGGAGCGCGCGCGGGGCGTCTCCGACCGCGAGTCGCGCTGGACCTTCGACCTGGCCGCAGGGCCGCTGGTGCGGGCGCGGCTGCTGAGGCTCGCGGAGGAGGAGCACGTCCTCCTCCTCACCCTCCACCACATCGTGGCGGACGCCTGGTCGCTGGGCGTGCTCTTCCGCGAGCTGTCGGCGCTGTACGGGGCGGAGGCGGCAGGGCGGGAGGCGGGGCTCCCGCCCCTCCCGGTGCAGTACGCCGACTACGCCGTCTGGCAGCGCGAGCGGCTCGACGGGCCGGCGCTGGAGGGCGAGCTGGCGTACTGGACGGCGCGGCTGGAGGACACCGCCACGCTGGCGCTCCCCACCGACCGCCCGCACCCCGCGGTGCAGAGCTTCCGCGGCGCCACCCACGCCTTCCAGCTCCCGCGCGAGACGTGGGAGGCCGTCGCCGCGCTGGCCCGCCGGAGCGGGGCGACCCCCTTCATGGCGCTGCTGGCGGCCTTCGACACCCTCCTCTACCGCTGGAGCGGGACGGAGGACGTGGTGGTGGGCTCGCCGGTGGCGGGGCGCACCCCGGAGGAGACCGAGCCGCTCGTCGGCGTGTTCCTCAACACCCTGGCGCTCCGGGCCGACCTCTCGGGCGACCCCACCTTCGCCGAGCTGCTGGGGAGGGTGCGCGAGACGACGCTGGACGCGTACGCGCACCAGGAGGTGCCCTTCGAGCTGCTGGTGGAGGAGCTGAAGCTCGAGCGCAGCCTGGCGCGCCACCCGCTCTTCCAGGTGATCTTCTCCATGCACGCCGCCCCGGCCGGGGCGCCGGAGCTGCCGGGGCTCGCGGTGGAGGCGAGCGAGGGCGACACCGGGACCACCAAGGTGGACCTGGTGCTCTCGGTGGCCGAGCACGCGGGAGGGCTGCAGGGCGCCTTCCAGTACGCGTCGGACCTGTGGGACCACGCCACCATCGAGCGGATGGCGGCGCACTTCGGGGTGCTGCTGGCGGCTGCCGCGCAGGAGCCGGGGCGGCGCCTCTCCGAGCTGCCGCTGATGCCGCCGGAGGAGGAGGCGCTCGTCGTCCACGCCTTCAACCGCACGGCGGCCGGCCACCCGCGCGGGGCCGCCGTCCACCACCTGTTCGAGGCGGCGGTGGACGCGAGCCCCGATGCCGTCGCCGTCGCGCACGCGGACGGCCGGCTCACCTACCGCGAGCTGGACGAGCGGGCCAACCGGCTGGCGCACCGCCTCCGGCGGCTGGGCGTGGGGCCGGAGACGCGGGTGGCCGTGCTCATGGAGCGCGCGCCGGAACTCGTCTCCGCCCTCCTGGCCGTGCTGAAGGCGGGGGGCGCGTACGTCCCCGTCGACCCGGCGTACCCGGCCGAGCGCATCGCCTACCTGCTGGAGGACTCGGGCGCCGCCGTGCTGCTGGTCAACGCGGGGCTGGCGGAGCGGCTCCCCCCCTTCGCGGGCGCGGTGGTCCGGGTGGACGCCGACTGGCCGGACGTCGCCGCCTCCGAGCCGGCGGCGCGCCCGTCGGTCCGCGTGCACCCCGGGAACGCGGCGTACGCCATCTACACCTCGGGCTCCACCGGGCGGCCCAAGGGGGTGCAGATCGAGCACCGGAGCACCGTCGCGCTCCTGCACTGGCTGAAGGAGCAGGTGAGCGACGAGGAGCGGAGCAGCGTGCTGGGATCGACCTCCGTCTCGTTCGACGTCTCCATCGCCGAGATCTTCGGCACGCTCTGCTGGGGCGGGCGGCTGGTGCTGGTGCGGAACGCCCTGGCGCCCGTCCCCGAGGGCGAGGCGCCGGTGCTGGCCAGCATGGCGCCCAGCGCCGCCGCCGAGCTGGTGCGGACCGCCGCCGTCCCCCCCTCGGTGCGGACGCTGAACCTGGGCGGCGAGGCGCTCCCCGCCGCGCTGGCCCGGGCCGTCTTCGCGCTGACGGACGTCGGGAAGGTGGTGAACCTCTACGGGCCCACCGAGGACACCACCTACAGCACCTTCCACGAGGTGCGCGAGGACGACGAGCGGGTGTACGTGGGGCGCCCCGTCGCCGACACGCAGGCGTACGTGCTGGACCGCACCCTGCGCCCGGCGCCGGTGGGCGTCCCCGGCGAGCTGTACCTGGCGGGCGAGGGACTCTCGCGCGGCTACCACCGGCGGCCGGCGCTCACCGCCGAGCGCTTCGTCCCCAACCCCTTCGGCCCCCCGGGGTCGAGGATGTACCGCGTGGGCGACCTGGCGCGCTGGACGGCCGGCGGCGAGCTGGACTACCTGGGGAGGCTGGACCACCAGGTGAAGGTGCGCGGCCACCGCGTGGAGACGGGGGAGATCGAGGCCACGCTGGCCGAGCACCCGGCGGTGCAGGAGGCCGCCGTGGCGGCCCGCGAGGACGCGCCCGGCGAGGTGCGGCTGGTGGCCTACGTGGTGGCCTCCGCCGGGCACGCCGCGCCCCCGGCGCCGGAGCTGCGCGCCTTCCTCAAGGAGCGGCTGCCGGACTACATGGTCCCCGCCCTGTACGTGGTGCTGGACCGCCTGCCCCTCTCTCCCAACGGCAAGGTGGATCGAATGGCGCTCCCCGACCCGAGCCAGGCGACCGAGGCCCCGCGCGGCGAGCGCGCCGAGCCCAGGAGCGTACTGGAGCGCGCCATCGCGCGGGTGTGGGAGGAGGTGCTGGGCATCACCGGCGTGGGGATGGACGACAACTTCTTCGAGATCGGCGGCCACTCGCTGCTGGTGGCGCGGCTGCAGGAGCGGCTGCGGGAGGCGCTGGGGAGGGAGCTCTCGGTGGTGGACCTCTTCCTCTACCCCACCGTGCGCGCCCAGGCCGAGCACCTGGAGGCTGCCGCGGGCGGCACCCGGCCCGACCCGACGGCCGGGGAGAGCGCCGAGCGCGGGGCGGGGCGGAGGGAGAGGATGGAGAGGCTGAGGAGACGGCAGGGATGAAGATCAACCTTACTGAAAGCATGGACCGATGAGCGAGTTCGACGTGGCCGTCGTGGGGATGGCGGGGCGCTTCCCCGGCGCGGACGACCTGGAGCGCTTCTGGAGCAACCTGCGGGAGGGGGTGGAGTCCATCACCCACTTCACCGTGGACGAGCTGCGCGCGGCCGGCGTCCCCGAGAGCGACCTGGCCCACCCCGACTACGTGCGCTCCATCGGGAAGCTGCGCGACGTGCAGCACTTCGACGCCGCCTTCTTCGGCTACAGCCCCCGCGAGGCCGAGATGCTGGAGCCGGGGCACCGCCTCTTCCTGGAGTGCGCCTGGGAGGCGCTGGAAGACGCCGGCCACGCCCCCGGCACCGGCGAGCGCCGGGTGGGCGTCTACGCCGGCGCGGGCTCCAGCGGCTATGCCGAGCGGCACGTGATGGGGAACCCCGAGCTGCTGGCCGCGGTGGGCGCCTTCCAGGCGCACCTGGCCAGCGGCAAGGACTTCCTGGCCACCCGCGCCTCGTACAAGCTGGACCTGCGCGGCCCCAGCGTGAACGTGCAGACGGCCTGCTCCACCGCCCTGGTCGCGGTCCACCTGGCCGTGCAGGGGCTGCTCTCCGGCGAGTGCGAGCTGGCGGTGGCCGGCGGCGCCACCGTGCTGGTGCCGCAGGACACCGGCTACCTGTACGCTCCCGGCAGCATCGCCTCGCCCGACGGGCACTGCCGCGCCTTCGACGCGCGCTCGGCCGGGACGCTCTCCGGGAGCGGGGTGGGCGTCGTCGTCCTCAGGCGGCTGGCCGACGCGCTGCGCGACGGCGACCCGGTGCGCGCCGTCATCCGCGGCTCGGCGGTCAACAACGACGGCGCGGCCAAGGTGGCGTACACGGCGCCGGGGGTCGAAGGCCAGGCGGCGGTGATCGGCGAGGCGCTGGCGGCCGCCGGCGTGAGCGCCGACACCGTGGCCTATGTGGAGGCGCACGGGAGCGGCACCGACCTGGGCGACGCCATCGAGATCGCCGCCCTCACCCGCGCCTACCGCGCCCACACCGAGCGCGCCGGCTACTGCGCCGTGGGCGCGGTGAAGACCAGCGTGGGGCACCTGGACACGGCGGCGGGGATCGCCGGCTTCATCAAGACCGTCCTGGCGCTGGAGCACCGGGAGATCCCTCCCACGGTGCACTTCGAGGCCCCCAACCCCCGGATCGCCTTCGCGGGCTCGCCCTTCTTCGTCCCGCAGCGGGCGCTGCCGTGGGAGGCCGAAGACGGAGCGCCGCGCCGCGCCGGCGTCTCCTCCTTCGGCATCGGCGGGACCAACGCCCACGTGGTGCTCGAGGAGGCGCCCCCGCGCGCGCCCTCGGGCCCCTCGCGCCCCTGGCAGCTCCTCACCCTCTCCGCCCGCACGCCCTCCGCGCTGGACGCGGCGGCCGCCCGGCTGGCGGAGCGTCTCGCCGCCGACCCCGGCCTGCCCCTGGCCGACGTCGCCTTCACCCTGCGCGAGGGGCGGACCGCCTTCCCGCACCGGCGCGCCGTCGTCGTCCGCCAGGGCGAGGACGCGGCGAGGCTCCTCGCCGGGAAGACGCCCGACCGCACCGTCCAGGGCGTGGTGGAGGGGGAGAGCCGGTCGGTCGTCTTCATGTTCTCCGGCCTGGGCGACCACTACCCGAACATGGCGCGCGGGCTGTACGAGGCCGAGCCCGCCTTCCGCGCCGAGGTGGACCGCTGCGCCGGGCTCCTCCGGCCGCTGCTGGGGATCGACCTCCGCGAGGTGCTCTTCCCCGGTGACGCGCCCTCGGACGAGGCGCCCGCGGGCGGCTTCGACCTGAAGCGGATGCTGGGGAGGGACGCGGCCCCGGACCCGGCGGCCGAGCGGCTGAACCACACTGCGCTGGCCCAGCCCGCCGTCTTCGTGGTCGACTACGCGCTGGCGCGGCTGTGGATGAGCTTCGGGATCGTCCCCGCGGCGGTCATCGGCCACTCGCTGGGCGAGTACGCCGCGGCCTGCATCGCCGGCATCCTGAGCCTCGAGGACGCGCTGGCGCTGGTGGCCGACCGCGCGCGCCTGATCCAGGAGCTTCCCGGCGGCGCCATGCTCGCCGTCTCGCTCGACCCCGACGCCGTCCGCCCCTACCTCTCCGTCGCCGTCGCCGTCGCCACGGTGAACGCGCCGGGGCTCACGGCGGTCGCCGGGCCCGAGGACGCCGTCGAGGCGGTGCGGGCGCGGCTGGAGGCCGACGGCCACGCGGCGCGCCGCCTCCCCACCACGCACGCCTTCCATTCGCCGATGCTGGCGGGGGCGGCGGAGCGGCTGGCGGAGCGCGCGGCGGGGGCGCGGCTCCGCCCCCCCGCCATCCCCATGGTCAGCAACGTCACCGGGACGTGGATCACCGACGCGGAGGCCACCGACCCCGGCTACTGGACCCGCCACCTGCTGGGCACCGTCCGCTTCGCCGAGGGCGTCTCCACCCTGCTGGCGGAGCCC
>DASUNK010000025.1:0-2358 GCA_036277195.1 Longimicrobiaceae bacterium
AATGATTATCCCGCGGCGTCCGGTACACCCGGGGCGCCTTCCCGTTCCCCTATCTCCTTGGAAATCAACAGGATAGCTCCGGCCGGCCAGGACCGGCGCGGCGGTTCACCAGCGGCCGGGTGGGGCGCAGCGGCGGGCGCCGGCGCCGCCGCCGCGGCGCTGGCAAGGGCTTCCGCGGGGCCGTCGCCCGGCGTGGGGCGAAGCAGGCCAGCGGGTAGGTGAAGCCGATCCGCTCCTTCTCCTGCCGGGTGGTGCCGCGCTCCTCGACGGTGGCGCCGTCGATGGTGAGCGAGAAGGCGAACTCCACCGGCGCGGGGGCCACCAGCTGCAGCCGCACCTCCACCTGCGGCGGCAACAGCAGCACCCGCGCCGCGCCCCGGCCGCCCCGGCCCAGGGGGATGGCGTAGTCGCCCACGCACACGGCACCGCGCTCGAACCCGCCGCGGAGCCTCACCTCCACGCGGTGGGGAACGCCCCGGACGCCCAGCTCCTCCACGCACATCGCCTCGCCTCCCTGCCAGCGGTCTCCTCGGTGGTGCCTGAGGATAGATGGCAGGGATCAAGGAATTTCCCCCGCAGCCGTCAACCACCCGGCTCAGCCGTGGCTCAGCGTGTGGATCGTCGAGGGATGTCGAAGGGGAGACGGGAGACTCGGAGACGCGGTGAAGCAGGAGGGGGGATGGAGAGGGACCGCCGGGTGGCGGCCCCGCCTCCGGGCTCAGGCCCCGGTCCAGGGCTCGAGCTGGCCGCCCTTGGACAGCACCAGGGACGGGGTCGTCTCCGCGTCCAGGCGGTCGAGCCAGCGGCCGGCGGCAAGCTGCTCCAGCAGGATCGCCGTGGTGCGGTTGCCCTGGCGCATGGCCTCGTGCGTGACGTGGAGGAAGCGCTCCCGGCTGTCGCTCTCCGAACGGAACCGCCAGACGTGGCGGCCGCGCTCGTTGCGCTCGGCGGTGCGCACGCCGTCCCACTTGCGGCGCGCCTGGCGCCGGAGCACCGCCCCGACCTCCTGCGCCACCCGCTCCAGCTTCTGCCGCTGCTCTTCCCGACGGTCCATGATGGGCCTTCCTGCAATGCGGGACGAAGCTCGCCCCACGGCGGTGCCCCGGCGCCGCGGAATGCGGGCCCGGGCCGTGGGCGGAGGCCGTGGAGGGGCTCCGCCGTACTCTCTTGATACCCAGGTACCGTACGAACGGTCGTCTACCGGACGGCGCGGACGCTCCAGACGACCGCGGGGGCGCCGGGGTACACGCGCCGGTTGGCGGTGGGGGTGATCTCGTAGTGCTGAATGCCGGCGTCGGAGCCCAGGCGCTCCAGGCCGCGGAGGATGCTGGAGGCCTCGTCCTCGCTCCCGGTGTAGTCGTAGAGCTCGCGCTTGAGGGTGAACCAGTGCGTGTTCGCGACGTGTGCGCGCTCCAGGGTGAACGCCGCTTTCATCGGGCTCCCGGGTGGGGGGTTCGGGTGGATGTGCACCGGTGGGGCACCCAGGGAAGATAGCGGCAATCCGCCCCCGGATCTACCGCCGGGCTCGCTCCCGGCGCAGCGAGGGCTCGGCCTCCAGCGCGCGGCGGAGGCGGCGCGTCTCCTCGCGCAGGTCGCGGAGGTGGGAGATCCGGTTGAGGTTGGCGATCTGCACCGCGAAGAGGAGCGCCTCGACCTCCGGGTCGCGCCGCATCCGCTCGAAGTCGATGCTCGCGGCGAGGCCGGGGACGCGCGGGCCGAAGACCAGCCGGCGCAGGAACGGCATCGGGCGCGCCACCGCGGCCGGCTCGTCGAACGCCTGCTCCAGGAAGAAGCGGAGCATCGCCTGCTCGTGCTCCAGCCGGGCGGCGTACGCCACCAGCCGCGCCCGGAGCGAGTCGGTGCGGATGAGCCGGAGGTCGCCCGCGGCCAGGAGCGCGCCGTACGTCCCCGAGAGCGGCTGGAAGCCGGAGCTGGAGAAGGTGCGGTCTCCGAACCACGCGAGCAGCGTGTCCGGCGGGGGAAGGGGGCCGGGCCCGTACAGTCCCCCGGCGAGCCGCCGGACGGCCCAGTCGGTGGTGCTGTCCAGGGCGATGGCGTCGTCGAGGCGGCGCTCGTTCTCGCGGGTGTCGCTCAGGAGCTGGCGGAGGTACTCCCGCTCGCGCTCGCGCTCCTGGCTGCTCTCCCACCACGCCTGCGCCCCCAGCGCCGCGAGCACGCCGGCGACGATCACCCCGAACTCGCGCAGCGCCACGCGCCAGTGCCCGGTCCTGCCGGCGCGAGGCTCCGGGCGCACTTCACCCGCTGGTTCGGTCGGGGGCGGCGGGGCGGGCGGAGTCGCCGCCGGCAGATCGGACGGATCGCTCGGGGGCATGGGATCGAGGAAACGTGGTCCGCGCG
>DASUNK010000026.1:0-2447 GCA_036277195.1 Longimicrobiaceae bacterium
AACGTCAGCGCGTCGAAGCTGGCGTTCGACGCCTGCGCCACGCGGTCGCCGGGGCGGATCTGGACGTAGTCGGTCTCGACGACGAGCTGGACCACGTGCCGGTGCGCCACCATCACGCCCTTGGGCTTCCCCGTGCTCCCGCTGGTGTAGACGATGTACGCCAGGTTCTCCGCCGTCGCACCGCTGCGCGGCGCCTCGACCGATTCCGACGCGAGCGCGTCGGCCTGGTCGAGGTGGACGACGGCCAGGTCGCCGGCCTCCACCACCCCCGCCAGGTCGCTGCGACTGAGGAGCACGCGAACGCTGCTGTCGGCGAGCATCAGGCGCAGACGCTCGGCGGGATAGCTCGGGTCCAGCGGCACGTAAGCGCCGCCCGCCTTCAGCACGGCCAGCAGCGAGACGATCAGCTCCGCGCTCCGCTCCAGCAGCACGCCCACGCGAGCATCGGGGCCCACGCCCAGCCGGATGAGGTGGTGCGCCAGCCGGTTCGCCCGCGCGTCCAGCTCCGCGTAGCTGAGCGACTCCTCGCCCCAGACCAGCGCGGCCGCCCTGGGCCGCTCCCGCGCCTGCGCTTCGAACCGCTCGTGGACGCACACGCCCCGCGGGTACGGCCGCTCCGTCCGGTTCCACTCCACCACGACCTGTCGGCGCTCCGCCTCCGGGAGCACGTCGATGTATTCCAGCGGGCACTCCGGCGCCTCCTCCAGCGCTTCGACCAACCCCGCAAGCGCCGTGTGCATCAGCGCGCACACCCGCTGCGCGCCCACCTGCGCCTCCGCCTGCACCGTCAGGGAGAAGGCCTCTCCCCAGTCGTTCACGGAGAGGTTGAGCGGGTAGTTCGAACGCTCCATGACGTGCCCGGTCTGCCTCGGCCCGCGCGCAGGGCCTTTCCCTCCTCCACCTCCTCCCCCACCTCCTACATGCCGGTAGTTGAAGATCGCGGAGAACAGCGGCTCCGGCGCCGGCACCCCGCTGCACTGCTGCGCCAGCACCAGCGACGCGTGCTCGTGCCGCACCAGGCTGGCCAGCAGCGCCTGCGTCCGGCGCACGCCCGCCTCCGCACCTTCCTCCCCCACCCGGACCCGCACCGGCAGCGTGTTGATGAACGGCCCCAGCACCCGGTCCGCTCCCTCCCCGCCCTGCATGCGCCCGAAGAGCACCGTCCCGAAGACCACGTCGCTCCGGCCCGAGACCCGCGCCAGCACCTGCGCCCATGCCACGTGGCACACGCTCGCCGTGCTCACCCCCAGCCGCCGCGCACGCTCCCGCAGCCGCACTCCGAGCTCCTCCTCCACCCGCAGCGCCCCCTCCTCCAGCCCCAGCCCGTCTCCCCGCACCTCGCGCAGCCCGAACGGCGCCGTCGGCTCATCGACGTCCCCCAGCAGCTCGCGGAAGAACGCTTCGTGCTCCGCCCGGCTCACCCCCAGCCGCGCCTGCGCCACGTAGTTGCGGAAGGGCAGCGGAGCCGGCAGCTGATCCGCGCGACCGTCCAGGTGCGCCTCCATCTCCTCGCGCAGCACGTCTGCCGTGGTATGGTCGCTCACCAGGTGGTGCAGCAGCAGCAGCAGCCCCCAGTGCCCCGCGACGGCCTCACGGCCGACGTACGCACGCAGCAGGGGAGCCCGGCTCAGGTCCATACGGTGATGCCGCGGATCGATGCGCTCGTACAGCTGCCTCGCCGCATCGCCTGCGGCCGGGTCGACCTCCACCTCTTCGACCGAGAGCGGAGCGTGACGCCAGACCACCTGCACCGGCTCGGAGAGCCCCTCCCACACCACCGACGTGCGCAGGATGTCGTGCCGCGCGACCGCCGCCTGCAGCGCGGCCAGGTAGGCCTCCAGCTGCTCGCGGCTCTCGAAGGCGAACGGCAGGGTGAGCAGGTAGGGGTCGCTCTCCGGGCTGAGCAGGTGGTGGAAGAGGATCCCTTCCTGCAGGGGCGCCAGGGGATAGATGTCCTGCACGTTCCTCGCGCCGCCCGGCACGCCGGCCACGATGCGGTCGATCTCGCCTTGCGTGAGCTCCACCAGCGGGAGCATCTCCGGCGTGATGGCGCCGCAGCCGGCCGGGATGCGGTTCGGCGGGACCCGGACATCGGAGCCGACATCCTCCGCCGCGGCGGCGAGCTCCGCCACCGTGGGCGTAAGGAACAGGGCGCGTACGTCCGCGCGCACGCCGCGGCGCCGCATGCGCTCGACGAGCGTGACCGCCAGGAGGGAGTGGCCCCCCAGGGCGAAGAAGTTGTCGTGCACCCCCACCCGCTCCACCTTCAGCACCTCCGCCCAGATCCCCGCCATCAACTCCTCGGCCGGCGTCCGCGGCGCCACGTAGCGCTCCTCCGCGGACGCGTACTCCGGCGCCGGCAGCGCCTTGCGGTCCAGCTTCCCGTTCGGGGTCAGCGGCAGCGCCTCCAGCACCACGAACGCCGCCGGCACCATGTACTCCGGCAG
>DASUNK010000027.1:0-8039 GCA_036277195.1 Longimicrobiaceae bacterium
TGGGGCTGGAGGCGCTCTCGCGCGGGGCCGCGCACGCCACCTTCGTGGAGAACGCCCCGCGCGCCCTGGCGGCGCTGCGCGCCAATCTCGACGCGCTGAGCGCCGCCGGCCGCGCCGCGGTGGTGCGGGCCGACGCGGTCCGCTACGCGGCGGGGCTCCAGCCGGGCGCCTTCGACCTGGCCTTCGCCGACCCGCCCTACGGCGAGGGGCTGGCGGCCGCGCTGGCGCAGGCCTTCGCCGCGCGCCCCTTCGCCGCGCTCCTCTCGGTGGAGCACGCGCGCGACGACGCGCTCCCCGGCCTCCCCGGGGACGCCCGCAGCCGCCGCTACGGCGACACCGTCATCACCTTCATCCCCGCGCCCGCATGACCGCCGCCGCCGCGCGCATCGCCGTCTGCCCCGGCTCGTTCGACCCCATCACCCTGGGCCACGAGGACATCATCCGCCGCGCCCTGGCTTTCGCGGACCGCGTGGTGGTGGCCGTGGCGCACGCCCCCCAGCACGCCCGGCAGGGGATGTTCACCATCCCCGAGCGGCTGCGGCTGGTCCGCGAGACCTTCGCCGGCGAGCCGCGGGTGGAGGCGGCGGAGTTCCCGGGGCTGCTGGTGGACTTCGCGCGTAGCCTGGGGGCGGGGCTGGTGGTGCGCGGCGTGCGCACGGTGGCGGACTTCGAGTACGAGCTGCAGATGGCGCTCATGAACCGCCGCCTCTCGGGGGTGGAGACGGTGTTCCTGGCCCCCAGCCCCGCGCACTCCTTCGTCTCCGGCACGCTGGTGCGGCAGGTGGCCTCGCTCGGCGGCGACGTCTCGCCGTTCGTGCCGGAGCCGGTGCTGCGCGCCATCCGCCAGCGGGTCTCGGAGCTCAGGACTTAGGACTCAGGACTCAGGACTTCCGTTCGATGGACTTCCTCGCCTCCGTCCGGCGGCGTGCGGGCGAGACGCGGCGCCGCCTCGTCTTTCCCGAGGGGCACGACGCGCGCACCCTGCAGGCGGTGGCGCGCCTGGCGGCCGAGGGGCTGGCGGAGCCGGTGGTGCTGGGCGGCGAGCTGACGCGCGTGGACCTCGACCGGCTGGGCGCCTCGTCGGTCGAGGTGGTGGACCCCGCCACCGACCCGCGCCGGCCGGAGCTGGCGGCGCGCTTCCACGCGCGGCGGCGCGACAAGGGGTGCGGCGAGGAGGAGGCGCTGCGCCAATCCGGCGACCCGCTGGTCTTCGCCGCGCTGATGGTGGGGGCGGGGATGGCGGACGGCTCCGTGGCCGGCGCCGCCAGCGCCACCGGCGACGTGCTCCGCGCCGCCATCTACGGCGTGGGCCCGGCGCCGGGGATCCGCACCGTCTCCTCCGCCTTCTACATGGTGGTGCCGCCCTTCCGCTCGGAGCACGAGGAGGTGCTCACCTTCACCGACGGCGGGGTGGTGCCGGACCCCACCGCCGAGCAGCTGGCCGACATCGCCGTGGCGGCGGCCGAGGCGCGCCGGCGCGTGGTGGGCGACGAGCCGCGCGTCGCCTTCCTCTCGTACTCCACCGCCGGGAGCGCGCAGGGGCCCTCGGTCGACAAGGTGCGCCGGGCGCTGGCCCGCTTCCGCGAGCAGGCCCCGCAGGTGGCCGCCGACGGCGAGCTGCAGGCGGACGCGGCGCTGATCGCCTCCGTGGCCGAGCGGAAGGCGCCCGGCTCGGCGGTGGCGGGGCGCGCCAACGTGCTGGTGTTCCCGGATCTCGACGCCGGCAACCTGGCCTACAAGCTGGTGGAGCGGCTGGCGCGCGCCCGCGCCGTGGGCCCGATCGTGCAGGGGCTGGCGCGCCCGTGCAACGACCTGTCGCGCGGCGCGGGCGTGGACGACGTGGTGGACGTGGCCTGCATCACCGCGCTGATGGCGGGGTGAGGCGGTGGGTGGCACGTCAGTTGCCAGCCCGTGGGCGGGTTCATACGGTCAACGGTACCCGTGCGGAGGAGCCATGAGCTTCCAGACGAGCAAGCAGAACGGCGTGGTGGTGGTGGACGTGGATGGACAGCTCATCGTGGGCAACCGCCAGGAGCTGAAGCAGAAGGTGCTCGACGAGCTGGAAGGCGGCGAGCGCAAGTTCCTCATCGACTTCACCAACACCGGCTACATCGACTCGTCCGGCCTCGGCGTGCTGGTGAGCCTCTCCAAGAAGATCCGCGAGCAGGGCGGCGAGCTGCGCCTGGCCAACCTCAACGAGGACCTGCGGACCCTCTTCGAGCTCACCAAGCTCGACACGCTCTTCAACATCGCCACCTCGCGCGACGAAGCCCTGGCCGGCTTCTGAAGCCGGTCCGTTGGCGGTCGAACCCGGTGGGGCCGCGGCGGGGGAGGGTAGCCCGCGCGGCCCGGCGTGCTTTATGATGTCCGGAACCCGGCGTGCGCGGCCCGCAGCGGACCCCGCCCCGCCGGTACGGCCCTGAGACCCATGCGAGTGCGCGAGCGCAACGGCTCCGCCTCCGGCGGCGGCGACCCCAGTGAGTCGTTCGTCCTGGAGCTCCCCAGCGACCTGCGGTACATCGACGCGGCGGTCACCTACCTGGTGAACCGCTGCCGCGACTTCGACTACGAAGGCTCCCGCCTCACCCTCAACTTCCGCGTGGGCGTGGCCGAGGCGCTGGCCAACGCCATGCTCTACGGCAACGACGGCGACCCGCGCAAGCGCGTGCACGTGGAGGTGGAGCTCACCCGCGCCCACGTCTCGGTGCTGGTGCGCGACGAGGGGAACGGCTTCGACCCCGACACCGTGCCGGACCCCACCCTCCCCGAGAACCTGGAGCGCCCCGGCGGGCGCGGCATCTTCCTCCTCCGCGAGCTGATGGACGAGGTGGACTACAACGAGTGCGGCAACTGCGTGCGGCTGGTGCTGCACCGCAACGGGCCCGCTCCGCGCCGCCGCTCCAGCGCGTAGCCGCCCCGTGCCCGCCTCCGCCGCCCCCGCCCTGAGCGCCGCCGCGCGCGGCGTGCTGGAGGACTTCCGCCGTGCCTTCGGCGAGGGGGCCCACCTGTGGGCGCGCGCGGGGGAGGGATGGACGCGCGACGGCCAGCCGCGGGGCGAGGGGCCCTGCGACGGGGTGGTGGAGGTGCCCGGCACGCCCTTCTGGCTGGAGCTGGCCGGCGAGGAGCCGCACGCCGTCCGCGCCGCCGCGCGCTTCCTGGCGAGCGCCCTGGCCCGCGTGCGCCGGCACGAGGAGGAGATCCGCTCCTTCAGCCGGGAGATGGCCGAGCGCTACGAGGAGATCAACCTCCTCTACTCCATCAGCGAGATCCTGGGCTCCATCATCTCGCTGGAGGAAGCCGCGGGGACCATCCTCACCGAGGTGGCCAGCATCCTGGGCGCCAGCCGCGCCGCCCTCTGGGTGCACGACGAGGAGCGCGGCGAGCTCTACCTGGCCGCCGTGGAGGGGGGCGACGGGCAGCGCGGCCCCATCCCGGTGGACGACGCCTGCTCCATCACCGCCGAGGTCTTCCGCACCGGGCGGGCGATCATCCTGGCCGCCGGCGAGGCGTACCAGCGGCCGCACTGCCCCGACCCGCCCAACCAGCTCGGCCCCTTCCTCTCCGTTCCCGTCAGCTACTCGCCCCCCGAGGGCGAGACGCGCGCCGTGGGCGTCATCAACCTCATCGGCCGCTCCGCCTCGGAGGGCTTCTCCGCCGGCGACATGAAGCTCCTCTCCGCCATCGCCAGCCAGATCGGCGCCGCGGTGGAGAACAACCGCCTGGTGGCGGAGAGCCTGCGCCAGGGGCGGCTGGTGCGGGAGATGGAGCTCGCCCACCACCTGCAGCTCAAGCTCCTCCCCCCGCTGGAGCAGTTCGCCGGCTACGCCGACGTGGCCGCGCGCTGCGTCCCCGCCGAGAGCGTGGGGGGCGACTTCTACCACCTCTTCCGCCTGGCCGGGGGGCGGCTGGGGGTGCTGATCGGCGACGTCTCCAGCCACGGCTTCGGCGCGGCGCTCATCATGGCGCTCACCATGAGCGCGGTGGCCATCCACGCCTCCGAGGACGACCCGCCCGGCGAGGTGCTGCGGCGCACCCACCGCGCCCTGATCGACGAGCTGGAGAGCACGGAGATGTACCTCACCCTCTTCTACGGGGTCATCGACCCGCAGAAGGGGACGCTCACCTACGCCAACGCGGGGCACCCGCACGCCTTTCGCGTCCCCGCCGAGGGGGCGGCGCAGCGGCTGGCCGTCACCGACCCGCCCTTCGGCATCGTCGACCGCGACGCCTACAGCGAGGCCACCACCCCCTGGCAGGGAGGGCGCGACCTCCTCTTCCTCTTCACCGACGGGCTCTCCGACGCGCTGGGGAACGGGGAGGGCGCGGGGGCGGCCCGGCTGGTGGAGGCGGTGTGCGCGCGCCGCGGCGAGAAGGCCGAGGCGCTGATGGAGGACCTGTTCCGGCTGACGGGCGGGTCCGAGGGCGACATTCCGCCCGACGACCGCACCGCCGTGCTGGTACGGCTCTGACGGTCCCGCCGTGCCCCGCCAGCTCCCCTACCCGGACGACCTGCCGCGCGCCAAGCGCTCGCTGGGCCAGAACTTCCTGATCGACCCCAACATCCAGCGGAAGATCGTCGCCGCCGTCGACCCCCAGCCGGACGACGAGGTGCTGGAGATCGGCCCCGGGGTGGGCGCGCTCACCCGGCACCTGGCGGGGCGGGTGCGGCGGCTGGTGCTGGTGGAGCTGGACAACGACCTGGCGGCGCAGCTCCGCGCCGACTTCGCGGGCGACCCCTCGGTGGAGGTGATCAACCGCGACGTGCTGGAGGTGCCGCTGGAGGAGGTCTCGGCCGAGCCGGGGCGGCTCAAGGTGGTGGGGAACATCCCGTACAACCTCACCACCCCCATCCTCTTCGGGCTGCTGGAGCGCCGCCCGCGCCCGCGCCGCATCGTGCTGATGGTGCAGCGCGAGGTGGCGGACCGCATCCTGGAGAAGGAAGGGAGCAAGACCTACGGCGCGCTGGCGGTGGGGGTGCGGGCGGTGGCGGATGCCAGCCGGGTGCTGAACGTGAGCCGCGACGCCTTCCGCCCGGTGCCGGACGTGATGTCGACGGTGGTGGCGATCGTGCCGCACGACCCGCCGCGGCTCTCGCCGGAGGAGGAAGCGGCGCTGCGGGTGCTGACGCGGGCGGCCTTCCAGCAGCGGCGCAAGCAGTTCCAGCGCATCCTGCGCGACGCGTACGCTCTCTCGCCCGAGCAGGTGGGGGAGCTGGAGCGCGCGCTGGGGGTGGACCTGCGCGACCGCCCCGAGACCTTCTCTCCCGAGCGCTTCATCGAGCTCGCCCGCGCCCTCCGCGCGCGCGGCCTGTCCGCACGCTGACTGAAAACGAACGATGCCTTGCGTATCGTCCATTTTATGATATCCTTCATTGTCCGCAGCGATATTCCCTTGCAGGCATATTCATCTCTGGTTATAATGGCTTGGAAGACGAAAGGCTCCCCTGAGTTCGAGCGATGGTTCGAGCGCTTGAACGGCCCTGAGCAGGAGGACGTGATTGCGGCAATCGGGCTGCTGCAACAGCGAGGGCCGCAGTTGGGCGCGCCGCACTCGTCCAGCATAGAACAATCGCGCTTCGGCCACATGCGTGAGCTGCGGATTCAGCACGCCGGACGACCCTATCGCGTGCTGTACGCGTTCGATCCTCACCGCACCGCAGTCCTTCTGGTCGGCGGTGACAAGACGGGAAAGGACCGCTGGTATGACATCCACGTGCCGATTGCCGACCGATTGTACGAGGAGTATCTGCAACTGCTGCGCAGGGAGGGCCTGACCTGATGCCATGGAAAGACTGGAGCGAGATCCGCGCGAAGGCTTCGCCGGAGACGCTGGAGCGCGCGGCGCGGAAGACCGAAGCGATGCTCGCGTCCATCGAGCTCAACGAACTGCGCCAGGCGCGGAAGCTGACGCAGGAAGAGCTCGCCGACCGCCTCGGAGTCAAGCAGGCCAACGTCTCCAAGATGGAGCGCCGGCTCGACATGCACGTCAGCACGCTGCGGGACGTGATCGAGGCCATGGGAGGCGAGATGAGGATCACGGCGCACTTCCCCGACGCCGACTACCTGATCGACCAGTTCTCCACTAACGGCGATCCTCGGTAACGCACCGGGAAGCCGCCCTGCAGTCCGCGCAGGCGGACTTCGCGTGGTTCCAGCCGCGATTTCCAATCGCTGGGCTGAGGGGCTTCCGCTGGGGCCGGGTTCCGGACCGAGGGGCTGCACTCGATGCAAGGCGGGCACGGGCGAGGCATGCCTCGCCCCTACGGCCACCCTGCCTCGTAGGGATGATTCCGCCCAACGCCCTCGTTGACGACTCCCCTCCCACGCCTTATCTTGTGAATGTTTTCACAAGGCAGGCGACGCGCGTCCCCGTTCTGCTGCATGAAGAAGATCTCCGAATCGGCGGTCCGCAGGCTCTCCCTCTATCTGCGCCTCCTGCAGGAAGCCGAGGCCGCCGGCAGCGACACCATCTCCAGCGACGAGCTGGCTGCCCGCGGCGGCACCACCTCGGCGCAGGTGCGCAAGGACCTCTCCCTCTTCGGCTCGTTCGGCAAGCGGGGGATGGGGTACTCCGTGCGTGAGCTCCTCCGGGAGATCCGTGCCATCCTCGGCCTCACCCGCGCGTGGAACGTGGCGCTGATCGGGGCGGGGAAGATCGGCTCCGCCCTCTTCTCCTACCGCGACTTCGCCGCGCGCGGCTTCCACATCCGCGCCGTCTTCGACACCGACCCGCGCAAGCTGGGCGAGGCGTGGGGCGCCCTGAAGGTGCGCCCGGACGAGGAGCTGGACCGGGCGCTGCGCGAGGAGGACATCGACATCGCCATCATCGCCGTCCCCGCCGACGCGGCGCAGGGCGTGGTGGACCGCGTGGTGCAGGCCGGGGTGAAGGCCATCCTCAACTTCGCCCCCGTGCGCCCGCGCCTCCCCCGCGGCGTCACCATCCGCAACGTGGACATGACGCTGGAGCTGGAAGGGCTCTCCTTCGCCCTCGCCGGGCGGTAGCGAAAACCCTTGCCCCGCAGGAACATCCGATGTAGTCTAGCTCCGTGCGGCGCCACCCGCCCCGGGTGAAACCGCGCCGCCGTCCGGACGTACTTCCCCCCGACTTTTCGTGCGGCGCCGCCGTGGTCCGGCGCGGCGCCACGGCCCCCTTCCTCTCCCGGATGTCCCCATGAACCGCCTGCGACCGTCCCGCGCGAGCCACGTCCTCCTCCCCGCCGCGCTCTGCGCGCTGGCCATCCCCGCCGCCGCGCAGCCCGGCCTCCGGCCGGGGCAGCCCGTCTCCGGCACCCTGGCCGTGTCGGACCTGCGGCTGAACGACGGCTCGTACGCGGACCACTTCACCTACCGCGGCCGGCGCGGCGAGCGGCTGGTGGTGGTCATGCGCTCGGGCGACTTCGACACCTACCTGGCGCTGGGGCGCGGCGGCGGGGCCGACTTCGCGCAGCTGTCCGCGGCCGACGACGGCGCCGGCGGCACCGACTCGCGGCTGGAGTTCATCCTCCCGGACGACGGCGAGTACACCGTGCGCGCCAACTCGCTGCGGAAGGGGCAGACCGGCGCGTACACGCTGGAAGTCCAGGGGGCGGGCGCCGCCCCCGGGCCGCCTCCCGAGGAGCCCGGCGCAGCCGAGCGGGTGGAGCGCGGCACCCTGGGCCCCGGCGACGGCACCCTGCGCACCGGCGAGTACCGCGACAGCTACACCCTCCAGGGGCGCCGGGGCGAGCGGCTGGTGCTCGACCTGCGCTCGCGCGACCTGGACCCGTACCTGATCCTCGTCAAGCCCGACGGGGAGCAGGAGGAGAACGACGACTACGAGGGCGACGCCCGCCGCTCGCTCCTCTCGGTGGAGCTCCCGGCGGACGGCGAGTACCGGGTGCTGGCCACCACCTACGCGCCGCGCACCACCGGCAGCTACGAGCTGCGCATCTCGCGCGGGGGCGCGGGGTCAGCGGGCGGCGGCACCCGCCGCGAGCAGGGGCGCCTGGAGTCGGGCGACGGCACCCTGCGCACCGGCGAGTACCGCGACAGCTACACCCT
>DASUNK010000028.1:0-2577 GCA_036277195.1 Longimicrobiaceae bacterium
CACGTGGTGCTCTGGCCCGCCGACGGGCGCGAGCTGGCGCCGCCGTACACGGTGCGCGCGACGCTGGAGAAGCGCGCCGGGCGGCTGCACGAGGGGGTGGGACTGATCTTCGGCGCGTCCGCGCTGGAGGAGCCCGAGAGCGGGCAGACGTACAGCTACTTCCTGGTGCGCGGCGACGGGAGCTACCTGGTGAAGCGGCGCCGCGGCGCGGAGACGCCCGTGGTGCGCGACTGGACGCGCCACCCCGCCATCCAGCGCGACGACGAGGAGCAGCGCGGCCGCCCCAACCAGCTGGAGGTGCGGGTGACGGCGGCCGAGGTCGCCTTCCTGGTCAACGGCGCCCTGGTGGAGCGCATTCCCGCCGAGGCGCTCGACCTGCGGGGGCGCGCCGGGGTGCGCGCCGCCCACGACGTGCAGCTGGCCGTCACCGGCTTCACCGTCGACCCCGCCGTGCCGGACTCCGTGCCGTGACGGGGCCCGCGCGGGTGATCGTGGCCGACGACGACGCGGGGATCCGCGGCGTGCTCTCGGCGCTGCTGGGCGACCACTACGACCTGGTGCTCGCCCCCGACGGGCACGAGGCGCTCCGCCTCTACGAGCAGGGCGGGGCGGACCTCTTCCTCTCGGACCTGCAGATGCCGGGGATGACCGGGCTGGAGCTCCTCCGCCGCGCCAAGGCCCGGGACGACACCGTGGCCTTCATCATCCTCACCGGCACCGGCGACATCGGCGCCGCCGTGGAGGCGCTCCGCCTGCAGGCCGACGACTACCTGGTGAAGCCCTTCCACACCGACGAGGTGCTGCTGGCGTGCGAGCGCGCGCTCAGCTACCGCCGGCTGGAGCGCGAGAACCGCTCCTACCAGCGGCAGCTGGAGGCGCGCGTGGCCGACCAGGCGCGCCAGATCGAGACGCTGCTGGTCGACGCGCTCCGCTCGCTCGCCGCCGCCATCGAGACGCGCGACGGCTACACCGGCGGCCACGTGGAGCGGGTGGCCCGCTACGCCGCCGCCACCGGCCGCGAGCTGGGGCTCTCCGCCGCCGAGCTGCGCGCCCTCTGGGTGGGGGCGCTCCTGCACGACGTGGGGAAGATCGGCGTCCCCGACCACATCCTGAACAAGCCCGCCTCGCTCACCCCCGAGGAGTACGCCGAGATGAAGCGCCACCCGGAGATCGGCGGCGCCATCATGGAGCGCAGCGGCTTCCTCCGCCCCGGGCTCCCGGCCGTCCTCCACCACCAGGAGCACTGGGACGGCACCGGCTACCCCTTCGGCCTGCACGGCGAGCAGATCTCGCTGCAGGGGCGCATCGTGGCGGTGGCCGACACCTACGACGCCATCATCAGCGCGCGCCCCTACCGCGGCGCCGGCACCGGCGACGAGGCGCTGGGCGAGATCCGCCAGTGCGCCGGGCGGCAGTTCGACCCGCGCGTGGTGGAGGCCTTCCTGCGGGCCGCCGCGCAGGGCTTTCCGCTCGACCCGGACACCCCCGTCCTCCCCGAGGGCGCCCTGGCGCTCGCTTGACCCGCCCCCCGGCCCCGGGTACAATTTCCCGCTTCCGGCAGCACCGCACCCGCGCCCGGGGTCCTGATGTCCGACGAGAGCTTCGCCACCCGGCGGGAGGGCGCCGCGTGAGGCTGCTGCGCCCCGCGCTGCCGGCCCTGCTGCTGGCCGCGGCGTGCGCGCACGTGGAGTCGCCCCCCGGCGGGCCCGAGGACGCGGAGCCGCCCCGCCTGCTGGCCACCCGGCCCGACACCATGGCCCGCCTGCAGAGCTACCAGGGACCGGTGGTGTTCGTCTTCAGCGAGGGCATCTCCGAGCAGAACGTGGAGCAGGCCGTCACCGTCTCGCCGCGCACCAGCGCGGTGGACGTGGACAAGAGCGGCGACGAGATCCGCGTCTCGCTCCGCCGCGGCTGGGAGCGCGGCCGCGTCTACCAGGTGAACGTGGCCGCGCAGGTGCGCGACCTCTTCGGCAACGTCATCGCCGAGCCGATCCGGCTGGTCTTCTCCACCGGGCCGGAGATCCCCAACACCCGCGCCACCGGGGTGGTGGTGCAGCGCACCACCGGCCAGCCGCTGGTGGGCGGCCGGGTGGAGGCCACCCTCCTCCCGGACTCGCTGGTGTACACGGTGATCACCGACAGCGCCGGCGGCTTCGAGCTGCGGCAGGTGCCCGAGGGCGAGTACCGGCTGCGGGCGTACTCGGACGTCAACCGCAACCTGGAGCTGGAGGAGTTCGAGCCGCGCGACACCGCCACCGTGCGGGTGAGCGTGGCGGCGCCTCCCCCGCGCCGGCTGCTCGCCGTGCTCCTCCCGGACTCCACCCCGCCGCGGGCCGGCACCGCCACGGCGGTGGACGAGTGGGTGGAGGTGCGCTTCGACGACTACCTGGACCCGGGGCAGCCGCTCTCGCCGTCGCAGGTGACGCTCACCGGCCCCGCCGGTCCGGTGCAGGTGGCCGAGGTGCGCGTGGGCCGGCCGCCCGCGCTCGACCGCGACACGGCGGAGCGCGACACCGCCGCCGCCGCCCGCCCCGACACGGCGCCCGCGGCGCGCGACACGGCCCGGCGCGACACCCT
>DASUNK010000029.1:0-3678 GCA_036277195.1 Longimicrobiaceae bacterium
CGGGGGATGCGGATACGGCGCGCTGCGGGGCGGCTCGGTGGGGTCCTCACCGGCCTGCCCCGCCACGCCCAGCAGCCGCTCGGCCTGGGTGTAGAACGGCTCCAGCGCCGCGTAGTCCAGCGGCCAGGCGGCCCCGGAATCGCCCACCACCTCGGCGGGCGGGGTGAAGTCGCGCTCGCGGAAGCGGAAGGAGGCGCCGCCGTAGAACACCGAGGGCCCGCCCACGCAGGTGCAGGGCGACTCGGAGCCCCAGCCGTTGTCCTGGTGCACGCGGAAGGCCGCGTCGGCCGCGTAGAAGGGGGTGAGGGTGAAGGCGGCGTCGGCGCGCCAGTTGTGGGGACCGCGCTCCACCCACCCGCCGCGCTCGAGCATGAGCACCCGCCGGCCGGCGCGCACCAGCTCGTGGGCCGCCATGGCGCCGCCGAAGCCGCTGCCGATCACCACCGCGTCGTAGTGGCCGCCGGCTCCGCTCGGGTGTGTGTCGTGGGATCCCACCAGGGTTCGGCGCAGGGAAAGCGGGCGCGCGGTGCGGCCGCCGTATCTCGGGATGCGGGTAGTTTTCGGGGAAGAAGGTAACCGCGCGGTCAGCGTACCGCCACCCGAGCCAGACCCGTCCAGGATGCCTCCCGGGCATTTCCCAACCCTTGGGTTGGCATAGTAATTGTAACGAGAAGGGAGCAATCCTTCGGGCCCCGCCCTGCGGTGTTCGGCACTCTCCGCGCGAGATTGGAACCATGAAGCGCCAACGCGCGGCACGGTGCTCTTCGTGTTCGCCCTGCCGTAGACGAGGCCCGGACGCGACATGGCACGGATCAGTGAGCTCCTGACCGGCGGGGCGGGCGGCGCCTCGCGCACGGCGGACGCCGGGCTGCTGGTGGTGCGCCTGTTCACCGGCCTGGCGCTCGCGCTGGCGCACGGCGTCGGGAAGCTGCCACCATCCCCCCGCTTCATCGCGGGGGTGGAGGAAATGGGTTTCCCGGCTCCGGTGCTCTTCGGCTGGGCGGCCGCCCTGGCCGAATCGGTGGGCGGGACGCTGATCGCGGTCGGCCTGCTCACCCGGCCGGCGGCGGCCTTCGTCCTGTTCACCATGCTGGTGGCGGCCTTCCTCCGCGAGGGGAGCGCCTTCGAGGAGAAGGAGAAGGCGCTCCTGTTCGGAGCCGTCGCGCTCATGCTTATGCTCACCGGTCCCGGCCGCTATTCCCTGGACGCGGCGCTCCGGCGGCGGCGCCGCCACCCGGCTCCGTAATGTCGGGTTCGAGAGGGCGGTGAAAGGAGGCGAACGATGGAAGCACGCGTGAAGGTGCTCGGCCACCCCGTGCACCAGATGCTGATCGTGCTGCCCCTGGGGACGCTCACGGGCGCGGTGCTCTTCGACCTCTGCCACCTGGCGAGCGGGGGTGAGCAGTGGGCCCTCGTCTCCTACTGGCTGATCGCCCTCGGCGTGCTGAGCGGCCTGCTGGCGGCGGTCTTCGGCCTCGCCGACTGGACCGAGATCCCCGCGGGGACGCGGGCCCGGCGGGTGGGCGCCGTGCACGGGCTGGGCAACGTGGCCGTGGTGTCGCTCTTCGCGCTGAGCTGGCTGCTGCGGCGCGACGCACCGACCGACCCCGAGACGCTCGCGATCGTCCTCTCGCTGGCGGGCGGGGGGCTCTCGATGCTGACCGGCTGGCTGGGGGGCGAGCTGGTGGGGCGGCTCGGCGTGGGCGTCGACGACGGGGCGAACCTGGACGCGCCCAGCTCGCTCTCGGGACGCCCCGCACACGGAAGCGCCGGCGACTGAGGGGATGACGCCTCCCCAGCGCGTGCTCGTGATCGGCGCCACGCAGGGCACGGGCCGGCACGTCGTGCGCAAGCTCCTGCGCGACGGCTGGCCCGTCCGCGTGCTCGCGCGCGATCCGGACAAAGCCAGCGCCGCCTTCGGGGACGCGGTGCAGGTCGTACCGGGCGACCTCACCCGGGTGGAAACCCTCCCGCCCGCCCTCGACGGTGTCGAGCACGTCGTCCTCACCGCGGGCGTCACCAAGCGCCCCGCTCCCCAGCGGCTGGTGAAGGCCACCGAGTTCGACGGGACGGTGAACGTGCTGCGCGCCGCGCGGGAAACCGGCCTGGCGGGCCGGCTCCTCTACATGAGCGCGATGGGCACCACCCGCTGGTCGGTGCTCGCGTTCCTGCTGAACCTGATCAAGGGGAACACGCTGAAATGGCGGCGCCGGGGCGAAGCGGCGATCCGCGAAAGCGGGATCGACTACACCATCGTGCACGCCGGCATCCTGAGCGGCCGCCGGGCCGGCGAGCGGGCAATCCGCGTCACCCAGCGGCGCCTGCCGCTGTCGTGGAGATACCGCCTCGGCCGCGAGGACGCGGCGGAGGTCCTCGTCCGCGCCCTGCGGGAGCCACGCACCCGCAACACGACGCTCGACGTCTGGAACGAGGGGGAGCCGGCCGACCTGGACTCGCTCTTCGCCGGCGTGGCCGCGCCTACCGCCTCCCGGCCAGGATCCTGACGAACGAGCGGGTGCGCAGCTCCTCCAGCGTCAGCCCGGTGAGCGCGGCCGTCTCCTCCTCGGTGACGGCGCCGCAGTTGATCGCCCGCAGGAAGTAGTTCAGCAGCCCCTGCCCCGTGGCCGCGTCGTCGAACACGTCGCCCACCAGCGTGGCCTGCGCCGCCTTGTCCACGAAGTTGCGCAGCCGCGCCGCGGCCGCGTCGAGCCCCTCCAGGAAGAAGGCGAACACCGCCGCGTAGCGCGTGGCCAGCTGCGCCGGGTGCAGGTCCCACCCCTGGTAGAAGCCCTCCACCAGCGACTGCAGCACGTCGTCGTAGTGCAGCCGCCAGGCGCGGTGCACGCCGGCCCGGTTCTCGGCCTGCTGCTCCGCGGTGAGCGCCGCGCCCTCCGCCGCCCGGTGCACGGCCACCGGCATCACCGTGGTGGAGCCGTCGGAGAGCCAGACGCCGGTGCCGGCCAGCGTCACCTGCATCATCTGCCGGGCGAAGCGGCACGCGGGGTGGTGCATCCGCTGGTGCGCGGCGGTGATCCCCAGCGAGGCGGTGTAGTCGTAGGTGCCGAAGTGCGCCCCCCGCAGCCGCTCGCCCCCCATGCGCAGGAAGCCGGGGAGCGCGGCCCGCCCCTCGGCGTCGAAGATGGACTGCGGCACCTCCACCATCACCTCGAAGCGGAGCGACCCGCCGCCGAGCCCCAGGTTGCGCTCCAGCATCTCCAGCAGGTCCACCAGGAACTCCACCTGCTCGGGGAGGGTGATCTTGGGGAGGGTGACCACGAAGTTGGGCGGCAGCCGCCCGCCCGCCGCCTCGGCCAGGGTGGAGACGAAGATGTCGAGCGTGCGCAGGCTGCGGGCGCGCAGCTCCTCGCTGAACGGCTTGACCCGGATGCCGGTGAAGGGCGGCAGGGTGCCGGCTTCCAGCCCCTTCGCCAGCTCGCGGGCGATGGACTCGGCGTGGCCGTCCTCCTCGGCGTCGGGGCGGTTGCCGTAGCCGTCCTCGAAGTCGATGCGGAAGTCCTCCACCGGCTCGCGCCGCAGCTTCTCCAGCACGCGCGGATAGACGCGCTCCGCCAGCGCGCCGTCCATCCCCACGGCCCGGGCCAGGGTGGCCGCGTCCGGCGCGTGCTCCTCCAGCGCGCGCAACGCCACGGCGCCCAGCCGCGCCGCCGAGTCCGCGCG
>DASUNK010000030.1:0-2660 GCA_036277195.1 Longimicrobiaceae bacterium
CCCCCGGAACGTCTGCACGGCCGGGCGGGGGTGGTCGGTGGGCAGCTCCACCAGCTCCGGGGCTCCCGCCAGGCGCTCCCGCCAGTACGAGAGCTGCCGCTCCAGCAGCTCGCCCCGCAGGTGCTCGCGCTGCCAGGCGGCATAGTCCGCGTACTGCACCCCCAGCTCCGGCAGCGGCGATTCCCGCCCCTCGCGGTACGCCGCGTACAGCGCCGACAGCTCGCGGAAGAACACTCCCGTGCTCCACCCGTCGCTGACGATATGGTGCATCGAGAGCAGCAGCACGTGGCTCTCCTCTTCCAGGCGCAGCAGCACCGCTCGGAAGAGCGGGCCCGCCGCGAGGTCGAACGGCCGCATGGCCTCCTCGGTGGCGCGGCGCCTCGCCTCCACCCCGCGGTCCGCCTCGCCCAGCCCCGACAGGTCCTCCACCGGCAGCGTGAAGCCGCCGAACGGCGCAATCACCTGCACCGGTGAGCCATCCACCTCCTGGAAGGTGGTGCGCAGCGCCTCGTGCCGCCGGACGATCTCGCCCAGCGCCCGCTCCAGCGCCGCTTCGTCCAGCGCACCCCTCAGGCGCCGTGCCACGTGGACGTTGTAGACGGCGCTCCCCGGCTCCAGCCGGTCGATGAACCAGAGCCGCTCCTGTGCGAAGGAGAGCGGAGCGCCGTCGCGATGGGCGCGCGGGACGATGCCCGACGAGCGGACCTGCCCCCTGAGCATGGCCTCGATGAGCGCGCGCCTGGCGGCAGAAAGCTCGGAGCGCGGAGGCTCGACCCTCTGTTCCGACGCCATCTCAGGTTCCTGCAACGAGGTTGGACTCGGCCAGCTGCTCGACCTCGAATTCGGACATGGCAGCTACGGCTTCATAGATCCTGCGCTCGATCTCTCCCGCCATGGCTTCCAGCATCGGGATCGAGAACACGGTGCGAATCGAGATTTCCTGGTTGAACGTGGCCTGGATCTTGGCGAGCAGACGCATGATCAGCAGCGAGTGCCCGCCCAGGTCGAAGAAGCTGTCGTGCACGCCCACGCGCTCCACTCCCAGCACCTCCGCCCAGATCCCCGCCAGCACCTCCTCCACCGGTGTCCGCGGCGCCACGTACCGGTCCGCACCGGCCGCGTGCTCCGGGGCCGGCAGCGCCTTCCGGTCCAGCTTCCCGTTGGGCGTCAGCGGCAGCGCCTCCAGCACCACGAACGCCCCGGGCACCATGTACTCCGGCAGGCTCCGCCGCACGTGCTCGCGTAGCGAGGCCGGCAGCGTCTCCCTCTGCTCCGCGAGGGACGGTATCTCTCCATCCGTGAAGAGCCGCCGGTAGAAGGGGCTCGCCCGGAACACCTGCCTGTGGTGGTGGGAGACGAACTCGAACCGCACCTCTTCCCCGTCTCGCTCACGCACCAGCACGCCCCGGGCTCCGTAGTCCGGGGCTATCCCCTCCGGGATCTCCGCCCAGCACTCCAGGCGCAGCCGGTCCCCCGGCGCCACCTCGACGCCCGGCTCGAAGAGCGGGAAGTAGACCGGGAACCAGGCGGTCTCCTCCTCCAGGATGTCCAGCTCCTCGCCTTCGGCCAGCTCCATACGCAGCCAGAGCAGCAGCCCGTCCATCCTTCCTGCGCGTTCGACCACCAGCTCCTCGCGCCGTACGTACTCGGCGTCGACCGGGCCGGCGCCGAAGTCCAGCTCCTCGTACGTCCCCGCGGTCGAGAGGACGTGCCCGGCCGGGAAGTTCCGGATGCAGAGCCGCAGGTCGAAGGGGTACCCTACCTCTTCGAAGATCCCCTTCACGTAATGCGCGGCGGTCGGGGAGAAGGCGGGCTCGTGGCGGAGCTCGTCCGGCAGGGTGACCGCGGCCACCCGTGTACACGCCCGCCCCGGGATCATCACCGCGCCGGGAGCCAGCAGGCGCCGCACCTGGTTGAGGATGACGGCGGCGCCCTCGCCTCCGGCGATGGCCTCCACGATCTCCGACACGCACACCTCCGCCGGCTCGGGGAGCTCCACGGTGCGGGCATCGCCCCGGATCACCGTGATCCGGTCCTCCAGCCCCAGCTTGCGGACGCGCTCCCGGGCCGCCAGGTACGACCTCTCCAGCAGTTCAACCGCGTACACGTGCCGTGCGCCCGCCTCTACGGCCAGCCGCGCCAGAATCGCGTCCGCTCCGGTGCCGACGTCCAGCACCACCTTTCCCGGCGCATGCCGCCGCAGCGCGCGCAGGTAGCGATCGTTGCGCCCGGTGTCGTGCGTCAGCCCGTGGTAGATCAGGTCGTCGTAGACGAAGTACTCCCCGATCGAGGGCCAGAGCTCGACGTCCTTCCGCGGGACAGGAACGACGTAGGCTGCCAGACGGGGGTTCCCCGCTTCGTCGTCGCGCACCACGACGGCGCATTCCGCGATTCTCTCGTGCTGCCGCAACACCGCCTCGATCTCGCCCGGCTCGATCCGGAAGCCGCGGATCTTCACCTGCGCGTCCACCCGCCCCAGGAATTCCAGCGTCCCGTCCGCCCGCCAGCGCGCCCGGTCGCCGGTGCGGTACAGCCTCGCGCCGGGCTCTCCGCCGAAGGGGTCGGGAACGAACCGCTCCGCCGTCAGGCCGGCACGCCCCAGGTAGCCGCGCGCCACCCCCGCCCCTCCGATCAGCAGCTCACCCGGGATGCCCGCCGGC